>CANFKN010000026.1 GCA_947447385.1 Microbacteriaceae bacterium | reverse complement strand
GGCGAGCGCAGACTTCATCGACGCTGTAGATTTTGGGTGCTTCTCGCCCGGCTGCCAGCTGAGTTGCGATGATGGCATCTAGCTGGTCTTCGAAACAGTGGTCATCGTGTTGATGCGTGATGACGATAGCAACCACATTGGGAGTGGCGCCCATTGGTTCGCTATAAAAACCTGGGTCGAGCAGCAAGCGCTCGCCGCCCAACTCAAACTCAAGACAAGCGTGACCGTGTTTCGTTAGTTTCATAACGTTATTGTCGCTCATCGCGCACGATTGTGTTTGCTTTGGGTGCTGGTTCTAAGCTTGGTTCAGATGAAAGACATAACGACTAAAACCTTGCACGCCATTTTTGTTGTGGTGCGATTAATTGTCGTCGGCTTCATCAAAGTGCCCGCAACGATCTTTCTTTGGGTTTCAAAACCAGCCATCGGTCACCCACGACTGACTTGGGTGCTCACGCTGATTACTCTGGCGATGTTTGGCGCTGAGGGGCTAAACGAGAGCAATGCGCCCGGCGGTCTTTCTGGCACATTTTGGTGGGCATTGGGGCTTTGGGTCTTTGCAGTAACCATTGGGCCAGTAATGATTCTTGCCTTGAATCGGCAACAAAAAAATCTAGGCGAATTGCAAAAACTCAAGGCTGCGCATTTCACGGTTTGGGTTCAGCTGGCCTGGATTCTTGTGACCATCGTCGTCTGGCTCTTTCAGGTTGACGAGTTGGTCAAGACCTCGCAAAGTGCAGTTCACGGAATTCTGGCGTCACTCATTTTGCTACCGAGTTTTGCGCTGAACCTGATTTTGCTTCAACGGGGTTTGCGAGATTTTGGCTATGACGCAGACATCATTTTGCTCAACAAGACTGGCACGCTCACCAAGGGCGACCGCAAATTTAAGTTTGTGCAGTTAGCTGTCGGCAGCCCCCTAAAAACCAAGAATGAAGTTCTTGCTCTTGCGGGCGGCCTCGAACCAGAAGAACTTGACGATCTCAGCCGAGCTATTCGCGTTGCTCTCAAACGTCGCCGCCTTGCGCCGGTCGAAGTCAAAGACCTAATGAGCATGCCAGGCTTGGGCATGGCCGGCCGCCTAGATGGTTCGCGAGTTGTGATTGGTGGCCCAGCCCAGTTGGTTGACCATAATGCCCGCATTGATGTGGTCGATTTGGTTCGCGCTGATCAGGCCAACACCGAGGGGCAAACCGTTCTCTATGTCTTGCTCGACGGGGTGCTCTGCGGCTATTTGGGCTTCGCCGATGAAGTGCGCGAAGACGTCAAATTCTTTGTGCAACTTCTTCAATATCGCCGCAAGCGCGTCGTGATTTTCAGCGGGGATGCTCACGAAACGACAAAGTTCGTAGCGAAAGAGCTCGGCTGTTCAGAATTTTTTGGTGAGGTTCTGCCGCACCAGCACGAGACATTAGTCGCACGTTTAAGTGCAGACGGTTCAAAGATTCTAGAGAGCAACGACGCCATCGAAACCGCAATGCAGATTGAGCGCGCGGTGCGCGATCGGAGGCTGCAAAGGCTAACTGTTCTAATTTCACTTTTGGTGCCCGCCGGCGGATTACTTTTGGGCACGCTCATGGTTGGTGCTGGGCTGAAACCAACCTTGATTGTTCCTGCCCTTTTGGTCACTATAAGTTTGTTGGCAGCAATTGCGATCATCATCGTCAGTCGCAGAGTTTGGCACAAAACACCTAAAACCGTTCGGGCAATGGAGCCCGAATCGGCACGCGAAAGTGAAGGTTCTGAGTTAGATGAGCTATTCAACTAAAAAGGTTGGCATCATCGTCAACCCAACTTCGGGCAAGGGCGTTGGCGCCGAGGTCGGCGCTGCTACCATCGCACTCTTGCAAGGCGCAGGCGTCACCGTGGTTGATCTGAGCGGTGCTGACCAGGCAACGGCAAACCACTCGGCAACTGAGGCGATAGCCCAAGGGTTCATTGACGCACTGTTTGTTGTCGGTGGCGATGGCACCGCGCAACTTGGTGTGAATCTTTGCGCCACAACCGATGTTGCGCTGGGAGTGGTTTCGGCTGGCACGGGCAACGACACCGCGCGAGCACTCGGTTTGCACAACCTTGAGCTGCCTGACCTGGTTGAAAAGCTGCTTGGCACAATCGAAGCACCTCGCCAGGTTGACCTTATGCACTGCATCGGTCACGGTGAAAGTTTTTGGTCGTTTGGCAGCATCTCGGCAGGCTTCGACGCGCTCTGTAATGCACGAGCCAATCGCATGACTTGGCCAAAAGGGCCGTCGAGATACACGCTAGCCATGTTGGCCGAGCTCACGTCATTCAAGCCGATACGCTACCGAGCCGTCATCGACGGCCACGAGCGCAACTTTCAAGCCATGCTCTGCGTGGCAGCTAACGCCCCAAGTTTTGGTGGCGGAATGTTGATTGTTCCTCATGCAACCGTTGACGACGGCTTTTTTGACCTGCTGATTTTGCACAAGATCTCGCGACCAGAACTTCTCAAGGTTTTTCCGAAAGTTTTCAAAGGCAATCACGTTACTCACCCAGCAGTTGAGTTCGTGCGCTGTCGCGAGCTGCACCTCGAAGCAATAAGTGAAACCCACGGGGCCATGCCCTGCTTCGCCGATGGTGAGGCCAAGGGGCACTCGCCGTTGCGCATCACGATGCATCCTCGTGTTTTAAAGGTTTTGGGCTGAGCTGGCGGGCACTCTAGTTTTTGTGGCATAATAGGCAGGTTGCTTTAAACGGCCCCATCGTTTAGCGGCCTAGGACGCTGCCCTCTCACGGCAGTAGCGCGGGTTCGAATCCCGCTGGGGTCACGATGCTCGCTTTTGGTGAATTAGTTCCCGGAGGCGAGTTTCCTTTTAAGCGCTTCTGACTGCTGATTTGTTGAATCGGCGAAGGCCGGTGAGCAGCAAAATTAGGCAAACTGGCACTAGCGCAAAGATTGCCAGGCCTGGGTAGGTCACACTTGCCAAAACCAGACCCGCGACTGCGCCTCCGACTGCCCCGCTCAGGCTCATCAGCGAGTCACTTAGGCCTTGAACGTGGGCTTTTTCTTCGCCAGTAATGCTCGTTGAGAGCAAAGCCGAGCCGGCCACTGTGGCCGCTGACCAACCGAGGCCCAAAAGCAGCAGGCCAATCGAAAGACTCAAACGGTCTAGGCTGCCAAACGCGCAGAATGCCAGTGAAATCACATAAATGGCCTGCGCGATCACAATGGTCGTGACCTTGCCGAGTTTGTCAGACAGCCAGCCAAAAATCGGGCTGAAAGCCCACATGCCAGCCACGTGAATGCTGATGGTTAGCCCCACGATGACGAGGCTGAAACCCATGTCTTTCATGTGAACCGGAGTCATGCTCATTACGGCCACCATCACCATGTGGCTGAGCGAAATTGTTGTCACAGCGAAACTGGCAGTTTTGTTCGCGCGCAAAATCGCGAGCGCTGACTTGATCGAGCCCTTGGGCTTGGCTCCGGTGCGGTTTGGGTCAAGGCTTCGG
Organism: Microbacteriaceae bacterium; assembly: GCA_947447385.1. Lineage (GTDB taxonomy): Bacteria > Actinomycetota > Actinomycetes > Actinomycetales > Microbacteriaceae > Rhodoluna. Next base: position 8,645 of record CANFKN010000026.1, on the reverse strand, counting down.
GCGGTCAGCAACGGGTCTGGTCGCAGGCCGATCCAAAACGCTGTCGCACCCGCAAGCTGGGCGAAAACAGTGATCAAAAATGGCCCGCTCAAGTGGGGCAAGCCAAGCATCATGCCAAGTTCATCACCCGGCGCAATGAGGTTCGGGCCAACAACTGCACCGAGGGTAGTAGCCCACACCACCAGCGAGAGGTCACGACCGGGCGATCGCAGACTGGGTAGGTCGGTTGCCGAAAAGCGAGCCTGCAGGCTGATTGCACTTGCTGCGCCAATGAACACCAAGCCGACGATGAGAACGGCAAAAACATTCAGAACTGCCGAGAGAATAATCGTTGAGGCGCCAACAACTGCTAGGGCACCGCCGGTTGCCAACGCAACCCTGCGACCGCGAGCCACTGCAAGGCGACTAAGCGGAATCGCCCAGAGCGCAGCGCCCAGGGTGCTGAAGGTGCTCGCGGCGCCACTCCAGGCGGCTGAACCACTAATCATCTCGGCGAGCATCGCACCCGCAGAGAAAGTCGCACCAACGCCGAAACCGCTCAACACCTGACCTGTCATCAGAGTTCTAAGCACACGTTTTTGCAGGCGGGAAACGTCGATTGAGGTCATTTCGCAAGACTACCTCACGCCCCTCGGGGCAGTGCTAAATGGCCCATCTGAGATAGAATTGCGTTTCGAGTAATTTGAGGTGCATGCATGACAAATAAGCCGCTAACGCTGGCCGAAAAAGTTTGGAACGACCACTTGGTCGCTAAGGGTCAAGACGGTTCACCCGACCTGCTTTATATCGACTTGCACCTCGTTCACGAGGTCACTAGCCCTCAGGCTTTTGACGGTTTGCGTCTTGCTGGCCGCCCAGTTCGTCGCCCTGACCTCACTATCGCCACCGAAGACCACAACACTCCTACCTGGGATATCGACAAGCCGATCGCCGACCCAACCAGTCGCACCCAGATTCAAACCCTTCGCAACAATGCCGCCGAGTTTGGCGTGCGCATTCACTCGCTTGGCGATGTGAACCAGGGCATCGTTCACGTGGTAGGCCCTCAGCTTGGTTTGACCATGCCCGGCATCACAGTCGTTTGTGGCGATTCGCACACTTCAACCCACGGAGCTTTCGGCGCTCTGGCAATGGGCATTGGCACCAGCGAGGTCGAGCACGTTTTGGCTACCCAAACTTTGCCTTTGAAGCCGTTTAAGACCATGGCGATTAACGTCGATGGCACTTTGCGCCCGGGTGTTACCGCGAAAGATGTCATTCTCGCTGTTATCGCCAAGATCGGCACCGGCGGTGGCCAAGGCTATGTTTTGGAATATCGCGGTTCGGCGATTCGCGCGCTTTCAATGGAGGCCCGCATGACGATTTGCAACATGTCAATCGAGGCTGGTGCGCGTGCCGGCATGGTTGCGCCTGACCAAATCACCTATGACTACCTCGAGGGCCGACCTCACGCACCTGAGGGTGCCGACTGGGATGCCGCCGTTGCTTACTGGAACACACTGCCAACCGATGATGGCGCGAAGTTTGACGAAGAAGTTTTCATTGACGCAAACACCCTTGACCCGTTTGTAACCTGGGGCACCAACCCAGGCCAAGGCGTTTCGTTGCTCGACAACGTGCCAAACCCTGCCGACATAGCAGACCCAAACGAGCGCGCCGCCGCTGAACGAGCGCTTGAATACATGGATCTAACAGCAGGAACCCCGATGAAAGCAATTCGGATTGACACCGTGTTCTTGGGCTCGTGCACCAACAGTCGCATCGAAGACCTTCGCGCTGCTGCCTCGATTATCAAGGGTAAAACCAAAGCAGAAGGCGTGCGCATGCTCGTCGTGCCTGGTTCAGCAAAGGTTCGTCTTGAAGCCGAAGCAGAAGGCCTCGACAAGGTGTTCAAAGACTTCGGTGCTGAATGGCGTTTTGCCGGTTGCTCAATGTGCCTTGGCATGAACCCCGACCAACTTGCACCGGGCGAGCGCGCAGCCTCGACTTCAAACCGCAACTTCGAAGGCCGCCAAGGCAAGGGTGCTCGCACCCACTTGGTCTCACCTTTGGTGGCAGCGGCAACCGCGATTCGCGGAACACTTTCTAGCCCGAGCGATTTGGCTAACCTGGCAGACCAGACCGATGCCGCTTCTTCGACCGCGGGAGTCAACTAATGGAAAAGTTTGAAGTTTTCTCAGGCGTTGCTGTGCCATTGCGCAGAAGCAACGTCGACACCGACCAGATCATTCCAGCCGTCTATTTGAAGCGCATCACCAAGACCGGCTTTGAAGATGCACTTTTTGCAGCTTGGCGCGGCGACGCTGACTTCATTTTGAACCAACAGGCATATGCTGGCGGTCAAGTGTTGGTTGCTGGCCCAGACTTTGGCACGGGGTCGAGCCGCGAGCACGCTGTTTGGGCACTTCGCGACTATGGTTTCAAAGCAGTTTTCAGCTCGAAGTTCGCCGACATTTTTCGCGGCAATGCGGGCAAGCAGGGTCTAGTGGCAGGTGTAATCACCGACGAAGACACCGAGAAGCTTTGGGCTGCAATCGAGGCTAACCCCGGCAGTGAAATTGAGGTCAACCTGGTTGACCGCACAGCAAGCATCGGCGACCTCACCGTCAGCTTTGAGATTGACGATTACACTAGGTGGCGTCTGCTAGAAGGTCTAGATGACATTGGTTTGACCCTTCGCGATGAGCAAGCAATTGTTGATTTCGAAGCCAAACGCGAGTCGTGGCGACCAAAGACATTGCCGGCCAAGGGAGTCTGATGAGTCAAATAACTGTTACCGGTGGCAAGCCGCTTGTTGGTCGTGTTGACATCAAGGGTGCCAAGAACCTTGTAACCAAGGCGATGGTTGCAGCCCTTTTGGGTCACAGCGCCAGCGTGCTTAAAGATGTTCCTAAAATCAGCGACGTCGAAGTGGTTTCGCGCCTGTTGCAGTTGCACGGTGTTCTAATCACTCACGACGAAGACGGCGTGATGCACCTTGACCCGAGCAACGTTGAATCAGCTCGCATGGTTGACATCGATGCCCACGCTGGTTCGTCGCGCATTCCAATCTTGTTCTGTGGCCCGCTACTTCACCGTTTGGGCGAGGCATTTATTCCTGACCTAGGTGGTTGCCACATTGGCGATCGCCCGATTGACTTTCACCTAGAGGTGCTTCGCAACTTTGGTGCGGTCATCGAGAAGCTGCCAAACGGCACTCGCTTGTCAGCGCCCGAAGGCCTCAAGGGCGCAAAGGTTTCGCTGCCTTACCCTTCGGTTGGCGCAACCGAGCAGGTGCTTCTGACTTCGGTTTTGGCCGAGGGCATCACCGAACTTTCTGGTGCAGCCATTGAGCCAGAGATCATGGACCTCATCGCCATCTTGCAAAAGATGGGCGCTGTTATTTCGGTTGACACCGATCGCGTGATTCGCGTTGAAGGTGTCGAGCGCCTCGAGGGTTACACCCACCGAGCACTTTTCGACCGCAACGAGGCTGCCTCATGGGCTGCCGCAGCGCTAGCCACTCAGGGCGACATTTTCGTTGGCGGCGCACGCCAGCCAGAGATGATGACTTTCTTGAACGTGTTTCGCAAGGTTGGCGGCGCGTTTGAAATCGAAGATGACGGCATTCGCTTCTATCACCCGGGCGGTGAGCTGAACCCGGTGGTTATCGAAACCGACGTTCACCCAGGTTTCATGACCGACTGGCAGCAGCCATTGGTTGTGGCTTTGACCCAGGCTAAAGGCTTGTCGATTGTGCACGAAACCGTCTATGAGAACCGCTTTGGTTTCACCGATGCTCTGAACGACATGGGCGCGCAGATTCAGATTTATCGCGAATGCCTCGGCGGCACACCTTGCCGCTTTGGTCAGCGAAACTTCTATCACTCAGCAGTTATCTCGGGCCCAACCGCATTGAAGGCCGCCGACATTCGCGTGCCTGACCTGCGCGGTGGCTTTAGCCACATGGTGGCTGCTTTGGCTGCCGAAGGAACATCCAACGTTTCAAATGTGCAGTTGATTTCACGCGGCTATGAGCACTTCTTAGACAAGCTGGCCGCTCTTGGCGCTGACTTTAGCTACACCGAATAACTGATTTTCACGAGCGAGCGGGTTCAACATGGCTAAAGAAAAACCAACAAAGCTGCCAAAGATTTTCAAGCGCGAGCGAACCCCGCGCCTGCACATTGTTGCTTGGATTCTTCTGCCTATCGTTCGCCTGATGTTCAAGGTTGTGCCCCACGGTCACGAGAAGTTGCCGCAAAAAGGTGCGTATGTGCTCGTCGGAAACCACGTGACCAACGTTGACCCGCTAGCCGTTGCCTACTTCGGCTATTTCATTCTTCGTCGCGCACCCCACTTCTTGGCAAAAGAAGCGCTTTTTCGCGTGCCTTTTGTTGGTTTCGTGTTGCGCATGGGTGGGCAGATTCCGGTGTTTCGTGGGGGAGGCTCAAAAAATGACGAGTCGCTTCGCATGGCTCACAAGTTTTTGAAGGCCGGTCACACCATCAACATTTTTCCTGAAGGCACGCTCACTCGTGAGCCAAACCTTTGGCCAATGCGAGGCAAGTCGGGCGCGGTGCGTTTGGCACTTGAAACCGAAGTGCCGGTTTATGCCATCGCTCACTGGGGCGCCGAGAAAATTTTGCCACGCTATGGCTCAAAGTTTCGCCCAGGGTTTTGGAAGCACGTCGATGTGATCGTTGGCGACGAAATCGACCTTTCACCATATCGTGGCCGCCAGCTCTCTGCAGCTGAACTAACCGAGGCCACCGAACTCGTCATGACCAAGATCACCGAACTGGTTGAACAGCTGCGCGGCGAAAAAGCGCCAGCGGTTCGTTACAACCCAGCTCACACCGGCCAAACCGTGACTGGCAATTTTGTAAAGGCTGAAAAAGCCGCGGCAATCGAAGCGAAAAAAGCTGCTGCTGCCGAAGCTAAGAAAGCGAGCAAGAAGTGACCTCGAGTCAAACTCCAAATGCGTCAGACGCCGCCCCAATCAAGATTGCGGTAATGGGCGCTGGCAGCTGGGGCACTACGTTTGCCAAAGTTCTTGCCGACGACAGCAACAACGAGGTCGTGCTTTGGGCTCGTCGCGAAGATGTGGTCGAAGAAATCAACGAAGAGCACCGCAACGGTGACTATTTGCCAGGCATCAAACTGCCTGCGAACCTTTCGGCCAGCCTCAACGCCGTCGAAGTTCTAGCCGGCGCCTCACAGGTTTATCTGTCTGTGCCATCTCAAACACTGCGTGACAACCTCAAAACTTGGGGCTCGGCGATTCCAGCTGGCGCCATCATCGTGAGCCTCATGAAGGGTGTTGAAAAAGACACCGGCCTTCGCATGAGCGAGGTTATTGCCGAAGTGACCGGTTTTGATGCGAATCAAATCGTTGTCATTTCAGGGCCGAACCTTGCACCAGAAATCGCCAAGCAAGAGCCAACCGCTTCAGTTGCCGCAAGCGCCTCGAAGGCTGCGGCTTTGGCTGTTGCTAAGGCTTCAACCAACTCTTATTTCACAACCTTCACCAACCGCGACGTGATTGGCACCGAGTTCGGTGGCATTCTCAAAAACCTAATCGCTGTTGCAATCGGCATCGTCAACGGTGTTGGCTATGGCGAAAACACCAAGGCCTCAATCATGACTCGCGGCCTTGCCGAAATCTCACGATTTGCAGTTGCCTACGGCGCAAAGCCAAACACCATGGTTGGTCTCGCAGGCATGGGCGACCTCATTGCCACCAGCGAATCACCGCTATCGCGCAATCACCGCGCCGGCGAAATGCTCGGCAAAGGCTTTACCAAGCGCGAGGTTCTAAAGCGCATGCAGCAAACTGCCGAAGGTCTAAGCTCAGTCGCGCCGATCTTGCAGCTCGCCGAAGCTAAAGGTGTTTCAATGCCAATCGTCGAGCAGGTGCTTTTGGTGATGGAGGGCAAAATGGCCCCTAAAGATATTGCACCTTTCTTGACCCACTCAACCGACACCCCTCTCGACGAATAAGGTTGGCTGCTGTGAGTTCATCCGTCGCTTCTAAGCAAACTGTCGTTCTGATTTTTGGCGGCCGCTCGAGTGAGCACTCGATTTCTTGCGCCACTGCCGCGGGAGTGATGGGCGCAATTGACCGCAATCGTTACAACCTGATCACCGTTGGCATCACGCGCGATGGGCGCTTTGTTCCTGCGGTTGATGATGCTTCGGTTTGGGCTCTGCCACCAGGTGACCAGGCGTTGCCAGTTGTTGAGTTTGCCGGCGAGCTGATCGATTTTGCTTTCGATGGTTCGCGCGAAATTTTTCACACGGATGCCTCCGGCGTGCGCCGCAGCCTCGGCGTGGCCGATGTCGCGTTTGCGGTGCTGCACGGGCCTTTCGGTGAAGACGGCACAATTCAGGGTTTCTTTGAGCTGATCGGTTTGCCTTATGTCGGCAATGGCATTTTGGCGTCTGCTGCGGGCATGGACAAAGAATTCACCAAGGTGCTGTTTTTGCAAGCTGGTGTGCCCGCCGTGCCTCACGTGGTGATTCACCGCCACCGCTGGCTTGCCGACCCAGAAACCGTGCTTGAACAGGTGCGTGGTCTTGGCGGTCTGCCGCTGTTTGTTAAGCCAGCTCGCGCTGGTTCATCGGTTGGCGTTTCGAAGGTGAAGGCATTGGGCGATTTCGCCGAGGCCCTTGCGGTTGCTTTTGCCGAAGACACCAAAGTTGTTGTTGAACGCGGGGTTATCGGCCGCGAGGTTGAATGTGCGGTGCTTTCGGGCCGCGATGGTGCCTCGCCTAGAGTTTCTGTAGCTGGCGAAATCGTGGTTCACGGCCGCGAGTTCTATGACTTCGATGCAAAGTATCGCGACGAAGACTCGGTTGAGCTAATCGTGCCAGCCGTCATAAGCGACGCCGAACTTGCCGAAATGCAGACTATTGCCGCCCGAGCCTTCGATGCCTTGGGCTGTCGAGGCCTCGGCCGAGTTGACTTCTTTTTGACTGCCGACGGCTTCGTGGTGAACGAGATCAACACTATGCCGGGTTTCACTCCACTGTCGATGTATCCGAAGCTATGGCGGGCAAGCGGCTTGGCTTATGCAGACCTAATCGACGAGCTTATCTTTTTGGCAACCGAGGCCGTTTAGCGGTTTTCTGCACCGCTTTAGGTCTTTGGGTTTTTGGTGGTTGCTGTTCTGCGAGACTTCACTCCTGATTATTTTCGAGGAGTCTGACTTGCCTGTTTTCAACGCCTACGTCGACGGCTTTAACCTTTACATGGGAGCCCTCAAAGGCCGCCCCGAACTCAAGTGGCTTGATCTCGTGGCCTTTTGCCAGGCCGCTCGCCCCGATATGCAACTCGGCAAAATCTATTTCTTCACTGCGGCCATTTCAGAGAAATACCCCGGAGATGATGCGCCTCGCAGGCAAGAGAAGTATTTGCGGGTTCTCAAAAGTCAGGGAATCGAGATAGTTAAAGGCAAATTTCAAAAGAACAAACGATGGCTCCCACTGTACAGCGTCGCACGCAGGCAAGTCATCGAACCAATTCTGCCGAGTTGGTTAGGCATAACTCAGCTAGCCATAAACTCATCGGCAAGAGCGGCCAGGCCATATCAACCGAAGGTAAGAATTATCGAGTTCAAAGAAAAGGGTTCCGACGTAAATTTGGGTTCATATTTGCTTCGCGACGCATTTACCGCTGATATTTCTGGTGCGTTGGTGGTCACTGGCGACTCAGATCTCGTTACACCGGTGCTTTTTGCGGGTCAGTTCGGTCTTGATGTCAAAGTCTTGGTGCCTCACAGAGAGCACGGTAGCAACCACTTGCGAACATGCGCCTCCAGCCTCGATTATGTTCACAAAAGCCTCTTGGTTAGCTGCCAGCTTCAAAAGACATATGTCGCTCCAAACGGCCGACACATAGTTTGCCCACCAGAGTGGACCTAATTTGCGGCTCACCTATAGACCAATTGGCATACCCGCAAAAGTTGACAGAACAAGTAGTCGATTATGTGGCGAGTAAGGGCTGGCCTAAGCGTGTGATTTTTCATCTTCAAACCTATGCATGCCATTCAAAGCCGATGACGAAGGATTTTGAAAAAAACAAGGGCCCAACTTTCGTTGGGCCCTAAGCCGAAAGACATTTCTCTCGACCGATGATTTCTAAATACTGTCATAAAAATCGAGCGCTGGCAAACTAGTGCATGTGCAAAAAACCGAGGCAAAAAAATGTTAGCAACTTTGCATTTCTGCCAGAGGAGTGGGCTTAAATGCAAGCGCCCGACCGAAGTCGGGCGCTAAGCCTAGAGACGATACTTTAGGCGACGATGCCTTTATCTTTGCAAGAAATGGCGACTGTTGCAAACGGGCGGCTGTGCAGAAAAAGAAACATATCGACCTGTTAGCAAACGAAACGAGTTAGTCAGGTTTTGGCAGGCACACATGGGTAGCCTTAATGTGCGAAACCGCCGGGCCGATAGCATCGAGCGCGCTGGCACCTGAGGCGGCCTTCGAGTCGACGATCACCTCGGTCGCAGGGTTGCGGGCGAAGCTGATGAAACGATAGCTTGGCGCTGCAGAATCGTCGACGAGCCAGTCAACACCTCCAGCAGTTACGCAAGGCAGCTTTGAAACCAGAACCTCGGGCAAACCGCAGCGCGCGATGACAGCGGTCGGGGTTCCCCAAG
>CANFKN010000025.1 GCA_947447385.1 Microbacteriaceae bacterium | reverse complement strand
TGGTGCCGCCAAGCGGGCGCTGGTTGTAGTCGACATGCCATTCGGCAGTTACGAAGTGTCAATCGAAGCAGCGCTTGAAAATGGCATTCGAATCTTGAAGCAATCTGGTGCACATGCCGTGAAGCTCGAAGGTGGCAGCCGAGTCGCGCCGCAAATTGAAGCGCTCAGCGCAGCCGGCGTTCCGGTTATGGCTCATCTAGGGTTTACGCCGCAAAGCGTGAACCAACTCGGTGGCTTCAAGGTTCAGGGTCGAGGCGATGCCGCTGAAGCCCTGATGGCAGATGCTCTAGCAGTTCAGGCCGCCGGAGCATTCGCTTTGGTGCTTGAACTAGTGCCGGCTCCCCTGGCCGCCTCAATCACAGAAGCGCTTTCGATTCCAACCATTGGAATTGGTGGAGGCAGTTCAACTGACGGTCAGATTTTGGTCTGGACAGATTTTGCAGGTCTCACTTCGCAAAAGCCAAGAAAGTTCGTGCGACGTTACGCAAACTTGCGCGAAGTTCTCACCGAAGCAGCAAAGACTTATCGCGGCGACGTTCAGTCTGCGCGGTTTCCTTCAGCTGAAGAGTCATTTGCCGAATAGTTTTCGTCCTCTTCTTCGTCAGCCCAAGCACTGGCACGAGCTGCGATGATTTCAAGAGCATTTTCAGCCGACTCGCGATCTGCGAAGGGCCCGACTCTATAGAGAGCAAGACTCTGTTTGCCAACCTCAACCTCACCGGTTTGCATATTGAACCAAAACTCAGTCGCTTCTTCGTGCACTTTTACCTCAAACTCTCACCTATCAACCTACCTTTTAGAATGGTCTCATGCCTCGCGATTTGAAAACTGGTAACCTAACACCTGGCCTTGTGAGCCCGCTTCGCAGAGTTCCCACTGAAATAGCTCGCCCGCACTACGTAGGCAAGCCAATGCCTGACAAATTCACGGGCTCAGACATCAAGACTCCCGAACAGATCGAGAAGATTCGCGCCGCCGGTCGCATAGCAGCGCAAGCAATCGCTCTGGTTGGTGAAAGCTGCAAACCTGGCATCACCACAGACGAACTCGACCGCATCGGCCACGAATTTGTCATCGCCAACGGCGCGTATCCGTCGGCTCTTCAATATCGCGGTTTTCCGAAAGCAATCTGCACCTCGCTAAATGAGGTTATTTGTCACGGAATTCCAGACAACACAGTTTTGCAAGAGGGCGACATCGTCAACATTGACATCACAGCTTTTAAGGATGGATTCCACGGCGACAGCAATCAGACCTTTCTCGTCGGTGACGTGAAACCAGAAATTCAACTGCTAGTCGAGCGCACACGCGAGTCGCTGATGCGAGCAATAGCCGTGGTGGCGCCGGGCCGACAGATCAATATTATTGGGCGAACGATTGAGAGCTATGCCAAGCGTTTTGGTTATGGCGTTGTTCGTGACTTCACAGGGCACGGCATCGGTGAAGCATTTCACTCTGGTCTAGTTATTCCGCACTACGACTGCGCACCAGATTACGCGACTGAAATGCAGGTAGGCATGGTGTTCACTATCGAACCGATGTTGACGCTCGGAACACATAAATGGAACATGTGGAACGACGGATGGACGGTAGTAACGGCCGATAAGAGCATCACCGCCCAATTCGAGCACACTTTGGTGGTTACTGAAACCGGTGCCGAGGTACTCACCCTGCCCTAAAAATATACCCTCGTTTTTTTTCATGTCACGTATGTGAACAAGCCCGTGTCTGCGCTGGCAACTAGAAAACGTTTACTAAGGTAAAAGCATGGCAAAGCGCGCAATCGGAATCGACATCGGCGGAACTGGCATTAAAGGCGCACTGGTTGATGTTAAAAAAGGCGTCTTGCTAAGTGATCGCGTTCGGTTTGAGACCCCTCAGGGTGGTCGCCCAGATGACATTGCTGCGGTGGTGGCAGAACTAATTTCTAAGATCGACGGAGCTAGAGAATCTCTGCCTGTCGGCATTTGTTTTCCTGCGGTCGTTCAACACGGTCGGACTATGTCGGCTGCCAACATCTCAAAAGAATGGATCGGCCTTGATGCCGATGGCCTCTTTGAACGAAAGCTTGGCAGGCATGTTCACGTGGTGAACGACGCTGACGCAGCAGGCGTTGCAGAAGTGCATTTTGGTGCGGCTGCACAGGCTAAAGGGCTGGTGATTATGACCACGCTCGGAACCGGAATCGGTTCGGCACTCTTCATTGATGGCAGACTGGTGCCCAACGCTGAACTGGGTCACCTAGAAATTGACGGTGTCGATTATGAGTCGAAGGCCTCTTTCGCTGCCAAAGAGCGCGAAAACCTGAGTTTTGCCGATTGGGCTGAAAGACTTCAAAAGTACTACGCACGCCTTGAGGCGCTTTTTTCGCCAGATTTGATCATTGTTGGCGGTGGTGTCTCGAAACAACACGAACAGTTTCTGCCACTTCTGAAACTTCGGTCAAAAATCGTTCCCGCGGTGAAACGCAACAACGCTGGCATATTGGGTGCCGCTTCCCTCGCCTACCGCAACAGCGAAGACTGAATACTCTGAACGCCTCAGTTGCAAGGCTCTGGGCGGAAAATGGTGGATGGGTCGGCCGGTACGCCGGGTTTTGTTCCCTTTCGGGCGACGATCATCTATCTACGAATGCCGTTACCGACACCCTCTAGCGGCCTACCCGAAGGCTAAGCGAGCAGCCTGAGCCTTCTGTCTGACCTTGCTCCAAACGAGGTTTACATAGCCACATCAGTCACCTGACATGCTGGTGGTCTCTTACACCACCGTTTCACCCTTACCGCATTGCTGCGGCGGTCTACTTTCTGTTGCACTTTCTCGCGGTTCACACCGGGTGGGGGTTACCCACCGTTTTGCTCTGCGGAGCCCGGACGTTCCTCGTCAGCTTGCGCTGCCGCGATCGTCTGGCCGGCCCATCCGTGTTTAAGACTACTCGGCTAGGTGCGAAGTTGCATTGATGGCAAGAATCTCGGCGGTTTCATTCGCCCAAAAGCGCACAATCGAAATTGAGCAAGGCGAAATCTGAGGCCTCCAATAGGCAGAAATTTCAGCTTCAAAGGCGGCTCGAATGAACCCTCTAGTTGGCATTACGTGACTGACAACGACAACCGTCTCGCCTGGGTGCTTATCGAAAATTCTGTTCTTTGCATTCATTACCCGAAGGTCGAAATCGAAAAGGCTCTCACCACCCGGAGGGCTGACCTGCCAAGAACCGCGCCACTGCTCAAAGAGCTCGGGATACTTCTCACGAGCCTCGTCGTTCGTGAGACCGTCCCAAGCGCCGAAACTAATTTCACTCAAATCATCATCAAGATAGGGTGCGATGCCTATCGCATTGCCGATGATGTTTGCTGTTTCTTGCGCTCGTTGCACCGGGCTACAGACGATGGCGCTAGGGGCTTTAATGTGCGCCCAAGGGCCAGTTTTGCCTATTTGTGCTACCGCCTTTGCCACACTTGCAGCATCGCCTCTGCCGGCGGCCGAAAGTGGAGGGTTTGAACCGCCGCGCCCAGAAATTCGTTTAGATTCGGTCAAAACTGTGCGACCGTGACGAACCAAAATAACTGTGGTCAACTTTGCGCTGACTCCCCCGGGTGCACGAACAGACGAAGGTAGCTCAGCGTTGAATTCTGCGACCGAAGCCATTTTGTGCGAAGTGTTTTCAACTGGTGATGATGCAGCGCCGTCGAAAATAGTTACCGTGTCGCAGCCATCATCCATAGCCTTATTCGCCTGAGCGTCGGCTCGGCTATTCTCTTCGCGTGGAATCCATTGGAACGAAGTCACCCTTCCGACCGAGAGTTCGCGAACAGCCGCTGCGAGTTGTCTCATGTCAGCATGCTTGATTTGCCATCGGCCAGACATTTGCTCGATCACGAGTTTCGAATCCATTCGAACCGTAACTTTTGCACCTGGATCAATCTTTGAGCAGGTTTCTAACGCAGACAAGAGCGCTGTGTATTCAGCGACATTGTTAGTAGCGACGCCAATGAAGCGTGCAATCTCAGCGATGACCTTGCCACTGCTCGCGTCTATTACGACAGCCCCCGAGCCCGCCGGGCCGGGGTTTCCCCTTGAGCCACCGTCTGCTTCGACAATGAAATTCGCCACGTTAACCTCGAACGAGAAGTGCTGAACACTCAGGGCAAGTCGCAAACTCTTCTATAGGCATGGCAATGATTGACTCATAAGCACTCGCGCCAAGCGCCATGCGGCATGCTCCGCAGTCGCGACCCTCTAGTCTGCCGATTGGAACACCGCGGGCGGCCAACTTGGTGTATTTCTCTAAGTGTTCTGGAGAGATTCGGGCCTTTAGAGCGGTGAACTCCTGCACCAGCAGTTCTCCGGCAGATTTAAGTTTGACAATTTCTTTTTGACCAGCGGCCTCAAGTTCGGCTAGCTGTGTATCGATTTGACTTTTTTGGTCGGTAATCTCGGCAAGCTTTGATTTCGCAACTTCTTGCTGCTCGATCACAATGAGAGTTACATCCTCTAGCTCTGACTGTCTCTTCTTGAGCGATTCAATTTCATTCTGAATTCCTTGGGCATCCTTTGAAGATGCAGTCGAATTCAAGCGTTCCTCGTCGCGCCTAATGCGTTGTTCAACGACGTCTAGATCTGCGTTAGCTCTCTGAAGCTCTAACTCGATGGTTTCGAGCTCGTTGTGTGCGGTTATAAGCTCGTTAGCCTTTGAGAGTTGCTCTTGACGCTTCGCTGAAACTTCAGCGCTTTGCATCAGTTCGACAATCGAAAGCCTCTTGCGTTCGATTTCAGTAGCAAGCGTGTGCAGGTGCAACAGGTCTTGTTGTTGATTTTGTGTGGCTTTCATGATGCTCCTGGCTGGTCTTATTGGGTTATAACAAAGTCAAATGGATCGGTTCGTAGGTCACTGACAACGAACTCAATCTCAGGATGCAGACTTCTTAGCTGGTGTGCCGCAACATCGAGCCACATCCATTCCGCAGCCCAGTGCGATATGTCAACAAGCGCAGGCGCACCGCCACTAATCAGGGCAGATTCACGAGCTTCTTGCATTACGTGGTGCCTAAGGTCTGAAGTCACATAAACATCAACCTGAGCTGCGACAGCATCAGAAATAAAACTGTCGCCAGCGCCAGCGCACAATGCCACTTTAGAGACTATTTGGTTATAGTCACCAGAGACTCGAACTCCAGATGCAGTCGCAGGAATCGTGCGAGCAATCATCCGAGCGAACTCGCCGAGAGACATCGGCCTTGGCAACAAACCAATTCGACCGTGGCCTTCGACCGGCGACGTTGCAACTAAAGGAGAAAGCTGCGTCAACCCGAACGCTTTGGCGAGTGTGTCTGAGACACCGGCTTCAACGATGTCAGCATTCGTGTGCGCTGCAAAAATTGCCAGATTGGCGCGAATGGCCTTTGATATCGCTGAGCCCTTGGCAGTGTTTTCGCCAACGGAGGTCACGCCTCTCATTAAGTATGGGTGGTGGGCGAGTACCAAATCGAAATCTTGGCAGGCTTCATCGATGATCGCTCCAGTGATGTCAACCGTGAGTAAAACCCTACGAACGGTTGATTCTGGTGAACCCGCAACCAATCCGGGCGCATCCCACTTTTCGGCACCAAATGCAGGCCAAAGCGACTCGAAACTATTTACAAGTGTAGAAAGCGTGGTCATTTATACGGAGTAATCCTGGTCGCCGTTTTGAGCATCTAGGACTACCTCAGTGACTTCGTGGGTTTCAGTCGCATTTTCAAGCTCTGCGCCTTCTGCTGCCACAAGAACATCTCGAAGCTCGTAACGCCGAGATTCGATAGAGAGCACCTCTGCCTCTTGCCGCCTGATTCGTGGCAAACCGAAACAAACCGGAATCAGCGCTCCTATCGCAAAACTTACGCCGACACCCAGATAGCTCACCCGCCAAAACTCGGGGTCTTGGGCGAAGACTGCAAGATAGCCCAAACCACGGAACTCTAGAAGATCGCTCGAGACCATGCCGAGCCCAACGGCACTAGCTAGAAGCCAGCCGAGCAGGTTTGCAAAGTTGTAGTTGCCATAGAAACCATAAGTTCGCAGAAGTGAAATTTCGTGATATGCGATTCTTCGCAAAACGGTATCTGCTGTGAAGATTCCAAGCCAGGCCGCCACTGGAACAGATAGGACTAACGCGTAATCATGCAGGTTGTAAAACAGGCCACTTGAACCATAAAAAACCCAAATGGTAATGTTCAGAGCCAAGAATGCTATGGCCAACATGACCTTGGCCCATGATTTGGCAAACCAAGCAGAAGCTGCACTAAGTGCCAATCGGCTTGATCTCAACTCGATTGAAGACAAAACCAAGAGCACAGCAATTGAAACTGGGTAGCCAAGCCATTCGAAGTTCGCTGGAACAATGGTTGACAACCCGAGGGTTGACGGTTTTGTGTCTGAACTGCTCAAAAGAATAAGTGTTGCTGTTGCTAACGCTGACGGAATTACTAACAAAATCAACGATGACAGGGCGAAGATGTTTGCACCCTTGACATCTTTTCGAAGGTTGCGGGCAAAGTCAGCGCCAGTGCTCGACCAGAGTGTGCCCAAAATAGCAAATGCAATTGTTGCGGCACCGATGGTTTTTGGCCACGAATCAAGCAGGTAAAAACTAGGATCCATACCCGCAGTGACAAGCTTTAGGACTAGCGAAAGAACAACTGCAACTGAAGCAATAATGCCCACGGTGAAATTGAAGAACTTAGCAATTTTTAGTTTGATTACTGAGAAAACCGATACCAGCACAACGCTTGCAACTATCAGCAGCTGCCAAAAACCAATTGTGATTGAACCAAGCTGCCAAGCCTTAGACGCTTCGCCCTCAACCTGCCATCCATTGACTGCCCCATCGCTGGCGACTATGACAAGCAAGACTAAAACCGTGGCCGTGGCGAGCTTGATGATGCCGAAAAACACTGCGGGCAATCTGGCGCCAAATACACCGAATGTCGCTCGCGAAACCATGAATGTTGAAAGCCCGGCGCGCTTGCCAGCGATAGCACCAATTGCAGTTGTAGCGAACGCGGCGACAATGGCCATGCACACAGCAACTACAGAATCGGTAAGTTCAAGACCTAAAGAATGTAAATAGATCGCCAAAAGGACCGGCACAACAGAGCCAGATACTGGTAACCAGTTCAGAAAGAGCGACCCAACGCCCTGCATTTCAGAAGGGTCATGTGCTGTCGAAACAGAACCTTTTGCATCATCGAGATATTCTGCAGAGGTTTGCGGCGCAATTTCAAAAATCTCGTCAAACTGTTCGATAATGCGATTTTCTTCTTGCTCGGTAGCCTGCTGCTCAACTTGTTCAAGCGGTTCAACTTGTTCAAGCGGTTCGACTTGCTCAACCTGATCTTCAAACTCAGCTTCTTCATCGCCTTGATCTGTTTCTGCCGTGAAAGCTAGAAAGTCGTGCTCTTGCTCGAGTGCAAAAGTTGGTGTTGTAGTGACGCTAATGTCTGGCGCGGGTCCAACTGGAATTAGCGGAAACTGGTTCGACTCGACTGGCAACTCTTCAGAGTCAGCTTGACTCGATCCCTCCCCCGAAGTTTCATTAATTACGTTCTCGATTTGGTTAACTTGCAAAGATTTCGACGAGTTAGCTAAGGCAATCTGTTCAAACAGACTCAGCGCCGGCTTTTCACTATTAGTAGTGGCTGATTGCTCAGAGTCTTCAGTGTTTTCAGAAGGTAGCTCCGAAGGCAACTCCGACGGAATCTCCGAGGGTACCTCCGAAGGTAAAGGCTCGTAGGCTGGTGCTGAAGAGAGCTGGAATGTTGGGGGCTCGAAGGTTTGATTTTTAGAACGGAACTCCTCTAAATCGAAGTTCTCGCCTTTTCTAAAGGCATCAAGCGCTGCAAGCGATTCAGGCGTTGCCAAAACTTGCATTTCGACTGCCCACATCGCTTCGGCACGATCATCTTCAACGCGCAACGCAGCTTGATTCTCGAGAAGCGCCATCGCTGAAAGCATCTCAGCTTCATCTCCGAAGGGTTGGTTAACAACTTGCGCCAATTCTTCGTCGCTCATCGAGCGTCGCACAGGCGGTGTGTAATCAGCCGATTCCATAGGCAAAAGTCTATCTTTGTATAAACAAAAAACCCGCTTCTATTAAGAAGCGGGTTTTTCAGTAGTGGGCCCTACCGGGCTCGAACCGATGACATCCACGGTGTAAGCGTGGCGCTCTACCAACTGAGCTAAAGGCCCGAAGAAGAGCCTAGTAGTTTTGCTGTAGCTTGGCAAATCGGGCTAGATAGCGGCCAGAGCGCGGTCGTAGTCTGATACGTCGCGTGCCTGACCTGGAGCGGTAATAAACTTCGCGGCAATCGTTCCTTCTTTGTTAACTACAAAGGTTGCACGGTTTGCGAAACCATTTTCTGGCATAAACACTCCATATGCTTCAGCGACGCCACCATGCGGCCAGAAATCAGCTAGAACTGAGAAGTTATAAGACTCCTGTTCTGCAAATCGTTTCTGAACGAACTTGCTGTCAACAGAAATAGCAAGCAGTTCAACACCTGCGCGCTCAAATTTTGAGATGTCATCGCGAAGCTCGCAAAGTTCACCGGTGCAGATTCCAGAAAATGAAAGTGGATAAAAAACGATTACAACTGGCTTTGAACCACGAAATTGGCTCAATGTAACGGTCTCACCGAATTGGTTGATTAGTGAAAAGTCAGGGGCTAGATCGCCGATAAGTGGTGACATGTTTTATCTTTCGAGAGCAGTGGACTGAATGCTGGTTCAACAACACAACCACACGAGGTTACAAATGCTTCCCCTCGAAACGCATAAACTTGTCTAAGACTTAAACCCAAAGTCAAAAGGCCATGCCGTTCTGAGCACTGACAAATGTGCTGATATGAAAGAGGACCTCCGTGTCGATTAACAACCACGACGCCTATGCGGTGCACAACCCTGACCAAGACCCTGAAGAGACCCGCGAGTGGCTTGAGTCACTAGACGCTGTTGCCAGAGTGCACGGTCGTGGTAGAGCACGAGAGATCATGCTCAATCTGCTACGTCGTTCACACGAACTTCAATTGAATGTCCCGATTGTTCCGACAACCGATTACATCAACACAATCGCACCAGAGAACGAGCCAGAGTTTCCGGGCGATGAGACTGTCGAGCGAACCTATCGCGCATGGATGCGTTGGAACGCAGCGATGCTGGTTCACCGAGCTCAGCGACCTGGCATCGGTGTGGGTGGCCACATTTCAACTTTTGCGTCTTCGGCATCTTTGTATGAAGTCGGCTTCAACCACTTCTTCAGAGGCCAAGATCACCCAACCGGCGGAGATCAGATTTTCATTCAGGGTCACGCCTCCCCTGGTCCATACTCACGCGCCTTTCTCGAGGGGCGACTCAGTGCTCAGCAGCTTGACGGTTTTCGCCAAGAAAAATCTCACGCAGGTGGTGGGCTCTCGAGCTATCCGCACCCACGACTTATGTCAGATTTTTGGCAGTTCCCGACCGTTTCGATGGGCATCGGCCCAATCAACGCTATTTACCAGGCGCAGTTCAATCGTTACCTCACCGGTCGCGGTCTGAAAGATACCGCAGCCGAGCAGCACGTTTGGGCTTTCTTGGGTGACGGCGAACTAGATGAGGTAGAAAGTCGCGGCGCACTGCAGCTTGCAGCAAATGACGGTCTCGACAACCTCACATTCGTAGTCAACTGCAACCTCCAGCGCCTGGACGGACCGGTTCGAGGCAACGGCAAAATCATTCAGGAGCTTGAGAGCTTCTTCAGAGGTGCTGGTTGGAACGTAATCAAAGTTGTCTGGGGTCGCGAATGGGATGCCCTGCTTCAGAACGATGTCGATGGTGCACTTGTTGACCTCATGAATGCAACGCCAGACGGTGACTATCAAACTTTTAAAACTGAAAACGGCGCATTCGTTCGCGAAAACTTCTTTGGTCGAGACCCGCGAACCCTGAAACTAGTTGAGCACCTAAGCGATGATGAAGTTTGGGGTCTCAAGCGAGGCGGCCATGACTATCGCAAGGTTTACGCAGCCTACAAGTCTGCAATGGAGCACAAGGGCCAGCCAACGGTTATCCTCGCTAAGACGATCAAGGGTTTCACGCTTGGAAAGTCATTCGAGGGTCGAAATGCGACCCACCAAATGAAAAAGATGACTCTCGACAACCTAAAGGGCTTTAGAGACGAACTTCGAATTCCAATCACAGATGCTCAGCTCGAAGAAAATCCATACCAACCCCCGTATTTTCACCCTGGTCAGGATGCGCCAGAAATTCAGTACATGCACGAACGTCGTCGCGCTCTCGGTGGTTACCTCCCAGAACGACGCAGCAAATATGTGGACTTCACGCTTCCAGAAGAAAAGACCTATGCGATTGCGAAGGCCGGCTCAGGCAACCAAGAAGTCGCAACAACCATGGCATTCGTGCGATTGCTCAAAGATTTGCTTCGTGCACCAGACTTTGGTCACCGAATCGTCCCGATTATTCCTGACGAGGCTCGCACTTTCGGAATGGATGCATTCTTTCCAACAGCCAAAATCTACAACCCGAACGGTCAGAACTACCTATCTGTTGACCGTGAACTGTTGCTCTCTTATAAAGAAAGCCCAGCCGGCCAGATATTGCACACCGGCATTAACGAGGCAGGTTCAGTAGCCGCCTTCACTGCGGCAGCCACTAGCTATGCGACTCAGGGCCAGGCAACGATTCCGTTCTATGTCTTCTATTCGATGTTTGGGTTCCAGCGCACTGCAGATGCAATCTGGGCCGCAGCAGACCAGTTATCTCGTGGTTTCATGATCGGCGCTACCGCCGGCAGAACCACTTTGACCGGTGAAGGCCTACAACACGCCGACGGCCACTCACTGCTACTTGCTGCAACTAACAACGCAGTCATCTCATATGACCCAGCTTTCTCTTATGAGATTGGGCACATTGTTCGGTCGGGTATCGAACGAATGTATGGCGGCACTCACGTGGACCCTAACGTTATCTATTACATGACTGTCTATAACGAGCCGTACGTGCAACCTGCTGAACCTGCCGACGTCGATGTCGAGGGCATCATCAAGGGTATGCACCTAGTGAGCCAAAACTCGAACCCAGGGCACAAGGCGCAAATTCTTGCCTCTGGCGTGGGAGTCAACTGGGCTCTCGAAGCTCAGCACTTGCTTCAGGCCGACTGGGGAGTTTCGGCTGACGTTTGGTCGGTAACCTCTTGGACTGAGTTGCGTCGTGAGGCTTTGGCTAAAGATGAGCGCAAGTTCCTTTACCCGAACGAAACGGTTGAACCTGCCTACATAACCAGCAAGCTTTCAGGTTCGCAAGGCCCAGTTCTTGGTGTGAGCGACTGGATGCACCAGGTTCAAGACCAGATTCGCAAGTGGGTTCCGGGCAACTACGCGACCTTGGGAGCAGACGGCTTCGGCTTCTCTGACACCCGCGCCGCAGCTCGCCGTGCCTTCAAGATTGATGGTCCGTCGATTGTCGTTCGCGTTCTCGAACAACTTGTCGAACAAGGCAAAATCGACGGCTATGTTCCTCAGCAAGCCATCGACCGCTACCGCCTGCACGATGTGACTGCAGGTACCTCGGGTAACACGGGCGGTGACGCGTAACAATGCTCGCTATTGTCTGCCCAGGTCAAGGATCGCAAACTCCTGGTTTTTTTACACCATGGCTTGAAGTTGATGGTTTTCGTGAATCGATTGAGGCTCAGCAGCAAGCCTCAGGTCTTGCTCTAATTGAGCACGGCACTCTAAGCGACGCCGACACGATACGCGATACTGCGGTTGCACAACCCTTGATCGTGAGCGCAGGCGTGGCTTCTCTTGCAGCATTATTTGGCGAGGATGGCGCCGCGACAGCATCGGTTGCTGGTGTTGCAGGCCACTCGGTAGGTGAAATCACTGCTGCCGTTGCTGCTGGCATTTTTTCGGCAGCTCAGGGTATTTCCTTTGTCAAAGCTCGCAGCATTGCAATGGCAAAGGCAGCAGCCTTGCAGCCAACTAGCATGGCTGCGATTCTGGGTGGAGAACAGTCCGCGGTAGAAACTCGCCTAGCTCAGCTCGGCCTGGACCCAGCTAACTACAACGGTGGCGGCCAGATTGTTGCCGCCGGTGAGACTGATGCAATCGCAGCATTGCAGTCCGAAGGGCCTGTAGGC
>CANFKN010000024.1 GCA_947447385.1 Microbacteriaceae bacterium | reverse complement strand
CTCGGTTGAACGAACAAAGTACTTGATGTTGTCAAAATCGATGCCACTAAGGTCTGCGCCCCAGCTCGGCATTGGCTTGCGCAAGAAATATTCATAACCCTTGAGGCGATTCTCGAGCATCCAGTCAGCCTCAGATTTCTTTTCAGAAATGTCGCGAACGACGCCTTCGTTAATGCCGCGCACTGCTGCCTGGCCAGCTTTATCTGAATCTGCCCAACCAAATTCATAGACGCCAAGGCTGTCTAGTTCGGGGCGTTCGATGATGTTCTCAGACATGCTGAACCTCCTGTGATTCTGTTATATCGATCATGAGCTACAACCACGACCGAGGCAAAAAGTATTCCAGCGAATTCGTGCAAGACTTTAAGTGTTGCTTGTGAAAAGGCGCCAATGCCTAATGCTGGTTAGAGCTTCAAGTTTAGCCGAGGCATGGTTTTGGCACTAGCCCCAATCACACGCGTTTTGAGTTTTTGGTCTGAAGGGCAGATTTTGAATCCATTGGTGAAGAGCTTTCTCGGTGCAGTGAACTGGGTTGGCAAGCGTTTGGCTAACCAGGCACGTATTTGGGCTTGGGTCTCGCTAGCTAGTGAGATTTTGATTGTTGTCACTGGCGGTGTGGTGCGCCTGACAGGTTCGGGTCTTGGTTGCACCGACTGGCCAGAGTGCACAACTGGTCACTTCACCACCACGCCGGCGCAGGGAATCCACGGAGCCATTGAATTCGGCAACCGTGCTTTGACCGGAGTTTTGATTTTGATTGCCATTGCGACTCTCCTTGCGGTTCGCGGCGCAGCACTTCGATCTGCAACTCGAATGGCTTGGATTCTCATCGCTGGCATTGCAGTTCAGGCCGTTGTCGGTGGCGTGACCGTTTGGATCAAGCTGATTCCATGGTTAGTTGGCGTTCACTTTGTTCTGAGCGCAATCATGATTATTCTTTCGTGCCTCTTGGTGTGGAGGGTGTATCAGCCTGAGCACCGCACGATGCCGCAACTGGCTTATCGACTTGCTACTCCCCTAGTTTGGGTTGGCGGCCTCGCAGTATTTATTGGTGTGCTTACTACTGGCTCGGGTCCTCACGCCGGTGATGCTAACTCGGTTCGCAACGGTCTTTCCTTTGAGCTACTTGAGAGTGTTCACAGCGTTCCCGCCTATGTCTTGCTAGCAATCGAGGTGGTCATTTTCACAGTGCTTTTGCGCCACGATCTGCGTCGTCAACCTCGTGAGAACCGCATCGCAACTAAAGTTTCAGGCGCGCTCTTGCTTTTGACCATCGCCCAAGCCACGCTCGGAGTGTTTCAGAGCTATGTGATCGAACCCGCTGTGCCAGCACTTTTGGTCGGCTTTCACATGTTTGGGGCCGCCAGCTTGATTGCACTGCTCAGTTTCACCTGGCTAACTGTGCACGGCAAAAACCTCGACGCGGCAGCACACACCCCTAGCAACGCCGCGACCAACAGCGCAAGCAGCTCAGCAATCTAGCCATGGCGCGAGTTCACTGGTTTCGCAAAGACCTACGCCTAAACGACAATGAGGCGCTCGCTGAGGCTATTCACGCTGCTGTTTCTGACGGTGACAGCGAAATCACTGCGCTGTATGTTTTCGACGAGGATGCCTTTCAGGCACTAGCAGGCATTCGCCAACACTCACTTCGCGCGGGGGTTGCTGCGCTCGCCGAGAGCTTGACTGGCCTTGGTGGCTTGTTGAACGTGCAGGTGGCTCACGGGCTAACTGGGGTTGCTGAATCAGTAGTGAGGGTTGCCCAGGCTGCTGGCGCTAAAGAAGTTCATGCGATGCGATTGTTTGACCCAAGCGGCATTGCAGAACAAAACGCCGTTGGCGTTGCGCTGCAAGCCGCGGGTGTGTTCTTGCGGCTGACTGGCAGCAACTATGCCGTTGAGCCTGGAACCGTTCGCAAAGCCAGCGATGGCCTGCCTTATCGGGTGTACACACCGTTTTATAAAGCTTGGTTCGAACACTTGCCAGCCGGTGCGGCAGCAGCACCAAAACCAATGCCTCAAATCGGCCAAAACTGGCGCTCGAAGCGGGTTGCTGAACTCACACCCGCTCAAGCCTGGCCCGAATGCACTCAGCCGTCACCCTTTGAAGTGAAAGCAGGCGAAGCATTTGCGCTTCGCACATTCGCGCGTTTTCAACAGCGTGCGCTCACCGACTATGCCGATGACCGCAATCGTGCCGACCACAGCGGCACCTCACACCTAAGCCACGCTTTGGCTCACGGCGAGGTTCATCCGCGCACTTTATTGGCTCAGCTTGGCGATTCGCAGGGTGAAGAGGTCTTTCGCAAAGAACTTGCTTGGCGCGAGTTTTATGCAGACGTGCTTTGGCATAACCCGCACTCGCTAACTGACTACTACGCCCCGATCTATGCACAAATGCGTTATGACTCGGGTGAAATGGCTGATGCACGACTTAGCGCTTGGCAAACCGGAACAACTGGCTACCCGATGGTTGACGCTGGCATGCGCCAGTTGCTGGCTGATGGTTGGGTGCACAATCGAGTTCGCATGATCGTGGCGTCTTTCTTGGTCAAAGACCTTCATCTCGAATGGCAACAGGGCGCAGCTTGGTTTGAACGCCACCTGAGCGATTTTGACCCGGCTTCAAATGCGCACGGATGGCAGTGGACGGCCGGCTCAGGCACCGATGCTTCGCCCTACTACCGCGTTTTCAACCCAGTAATGCAGGGCTTGAAGTTTGACCCTAATGGCGATTATGTTCGCAAATATGTTCCCGAGCTTCGCCACCTTGCCGGTGTTGCAGCCCACGAGCCTTGGAATTATTCGCTGGGATACCGCGAGGGTTACCCTCAGCGCATAGTTGACCACGCGGCAGAACGCCTTGAGTCGCTAGCTCGACTAGAAGAACTAAAAGCGCTTCGCTAAGACCTGCAAGATCGAATGGGGCGTTTTGGTGGGCAATTCCATTACCAAAGGGCGATGTGCATCAGCGGGTCGAGGGCAACCGCTAAGAAAACCACTGTCAAATAAGTGATTGAGCCGTGAAAGAGGCGCATCGGGTTTTTCGGGTCGCCGTCTTTGCCGTCTTTATAGAGCACATAAGATTCCCAAACAAACCAAGCGCCGCTGGCAACCGCAAGCACGCTATAGATTGCGCCCATCCCAGCAGCTGGAATCAAAAGCAGTGTTGAAACATAGAGTGCCCAGCTATAAAGAATGATCTGAATGCCAACCACTCCGGGGGCAGCAACCACAGGCAACATGGGCACGTTGGCAGCTGCGTAATCTTTCTTATATTTCATGGCAAGTGGCCAATAGTGCGGTGGTGTCCACAAGAAAATGATTAGGAACAAAACCCAAGCGCCGATTTCAACGGTGTGGGTGACGGCCGACCATCCGATTAGAACCGGCATGCAACCGGCAGCGCCGCCCCAGACGATATTTTGCGGGGTGCGGCGTTTGAGCAGCAAGGTGTAAATCAACACATAGAAAGCAATCGCTGCAACCGAAAGAATCGCTGAGAGCCAACCGCCCACGATCCAGAGCCAAATCGTTGAAGCGACGGCAAGAATCCAAGCAAAAATCAAGGCTTCAGTTTTGCTCAGTTCGCCGGTAACCAAAGGGCGGCCCTTGGTGCGGCCCATAATCTTGTCGATGTCTGCGTCGATGTAGCAGTTGAATGCGTTCGCAGAACCGGCGCTGAGAGCACCGCCAACTAAAGTGCCCAGCACCAACCACCAAAACTTGCCAAATTCGCCAATGCCGTGGTTCGCCAAAATCATGGTCGGAACAGTGGTGATGAGCAAGAGCTCAATCACGCGCGGTTTGGTTAGCGCAACATAGGCCTTTGCCTTTGCTGAAAAGGTGTTTTTGGGTGTGGTTGAAGAACTCATCGTTACCAGTCTAAATGCCCTAAAGGTATAGACTTTTTACTTGTTACGGAATGAAAGACGTTCAACACTGTTGAAGTTTCATGAACCCATAACTTCATCGGCGATGGAGCCATTTCTTCCCTGAGCGCCTGCTTATTTTTGTAGGTGATTCTTACTTCAAATCTAAGGAGACGTCCTTGTCAGAATTCCAGTGGTCAGAGCTCGACTCAAAAGCAGTCGATACCGCCCGCGTGCTAGCCGCAGATGCAGTTGAAAAGGTTGGCAATGGTCACCCTGGAACTGCGATCAGCCTTGCTCCAGTCGCCTACCTACTTTTCAACAAGGTCATGCGTCACGACCCTTCAGACGACCGTTGGCTTGGCCGCGACCGATTCATTCTTTCAGTTGGCCACAGTTCGCTAACTATCTATAACCAGCTTTATTTACACGGATACGGCCTCGAGCTCGACGATCTAAAGGCGCTGCGCACTTGGGGTTCAGCAACCCCTGGTCACCCAGAATATGGTCACACCAAGGGTGTTGAAATCACCACTGGCCCGCTAGGTCAGGGTCTTGCTTCGGCAACCGGTTTCGCCTATGCAGCTCGCTATGAGCGCGGTTTGTTCGACCCAGCAGCAGCTGAGGGCACCAGCCCGTTTGACCACTTCGTTTATGTCATCGCAGGCGATGGCGACATGCAAGAGGGCGTAACAGCTGAGGCAGCATCACTTGCTGGCCACCAAAAGCTGGGCAACCTAGTCGTGATTTATGACTCAAACCAGATTTCAATCGAAGACGACACCAACATCGCTTTCACCGAAGACCTGTCGGCACGTTACCAGGCATATGGCTGGCACACCCAGGTTGTTGACTGGAAGAAAACCGGCAACTACGTCGAAGACCTCGAAGAGCTTTACCGTGCCATC
Organism: Microbacteriaceae bacterium; assembly: GCA_947447385.1. Classification (GTDB taxonomy): domain Bacteria; phylum Actinomycetota; class Actinomycetes; order Actinomycetales; family Microbacteriaceae; genus Rhodoluna. Next base: position 7,495 of record CANFKN010000024.1, on the reverse strand, counting down.
GAGGCAGCCAAAGCTGTCACCGACAAGCCGTCACTCATCACACTTCGCACCATCATCGGTTGGCCTTCACCAAAGAAGCAGAACAGCGGCAAGATTCACGGTTCAGCTCTCGGCGCTGAAGAACTTGCTGGTCTAAAGACCGTTCTCGGCTTTGACCCAGAGAAAACTTTCGAGGTTGACCCTGCAGTTATCGCTCACACTCGTGGTTACCAGAAGCACGCCGACTCGGTGCGCGCCACCTGGCAGGCACAGTTCGACGCTTGGGCCAGCGAAAACGCTGACCGCAAGAAGCTTCTCGACCGCGTGGTTTCAGGCGCAGCACCTGAGGGCCTTGCCGAGTCACTGCCTGTGTTCGACGGTGGCACAGAGGTTTCAACCCGTGCGGCATCTGGCAAGGTAATCAACGCCATTGCAGCTGTGATGCCAGAGCTTTGGGGTGGTTCAGCTGACCTTGCAGAGTCAAACCTAACCACCATCAACGGTTCAAAGTCGTTCGTTCCTGCACAGTGGTCAACCCACGAATGGACAGGCGACAAGTACGGCCGCGTGCTTCACTTCGGCATTCGCGAGCATGCAATGGGTGCGATCTTGAACGGCATCGTTTTGCACGGCAACACCCGCGCATTCGGCGGCACATTCTTGATCTTCAGCGACTACATGCGCCCAGCGGTTCGCCTAGCTGCACTCATGAAGGTTCCGACCATTTTTGTTTGGACCCACGACTCAGTAGCACTTGGCGAAGACGGCCCAACTCACCAGCCAATCGAACAGATTGCAACCCTGCGTGCGATTCCTGGCCTAGACATTGTTCGCCCTGGTGACGCTAACGAAACCGCGTTTGCCTGGAAGACCATGTTGGAGCGTCGCGAAGGCCCAGCCGGCATCGCCCTAACCCGTCAGAACATTCCGGTGTTCAAGCGCGGTGAAGCAGACTCAACCGGTGCAGTTTTCGCCGGTGCTGAGAACACTGCCAAGGGTGCCTACACTCTCGTTGATGCAGCAAACGGAGCGCCAAAACTTATTTTGATCGCAACCGGTTCAGAAGTTCAGCTCGCAGTTGCAGCCCGCGAACAGCTCGAAGCAGCTGGCATTGCAACCCGCGTAGTTTCAGCACCTTGCCTTGAGTGGTTCGATGAGCAGTCGGCAGAATACCGCGAAAGCGTTTTGCCAGCAGCAGTAACTGCCCGCGTCTCAGTTGAGGCTGGCCTTTCACTCGGATGGTCGAAGTACATCGGCCTTGGCGAAAGCGTCTCAATCGAGCACTTCGGTGCATCGGCTGACTACAAGACCCTATTCACTCAGTTCGGCATCACCACCGAAGCCGTTGTAGCCGCCGCGCACAAGACTTTGGCTCGCGCGTAGGCGCAACCTCTTTCAAAAACCACTCAAGACTTCGAAGAAAGCAGAACAAAATGACCAGCCCACTAGCTCAACTAGCCGCCAACGGCGTCAGCATTTGGCTTGACGACCTTTCACGCCAGCGCATCACCTCTGGTGGTCTGCGCGACATCATCACCAACCGCAGCGTTTCAGGTGTAACCACCAACCCAACCATTTTTGCGGGTGCTCTTTCAAAGGGTGAGGGTTATGGCCCACAGGTTGCCGAGCTTGCTGCCAAGGGCGCGGGTGCTGCCGAGGCCGTGTTCGAAATCACCACCCAAGACGTGGCTGATGCTTGCGACATCTTCGCTGGTGTCTATGCTGACTCAAAAGGTTTTGACGGTCGCGTATCAATCGAAGTTGAACCAGGTTTGGCGCACGACGCAGCTGGCACCGTGGCACAGGCCAAGCAGCTTTTTGCAAAGGTGAACCGCGAAAACGTAATGATCAAGATTCCGGCAACCAAAGCAGGCCTCAGCGCAATCACCGAAGTTATCGGCGAGGGCATCAGCGTGAACGTAACCCTAATCTTCTCGTTGGCTCGTTACCACGAGGTCATTGCTGCCTATATCGCAGGTGTTGAAAAGGCACAGGCTGCCGGCCACGACATCAGCAAGATCCACTCAGTCGCTTCGTTCTTTGTGTCACGAGTTGACCTAGAGATCGACAAGCGCCTGACCGCTGTAGGCACCGAATCAGCATTGGCGCTGAAGAGCAAGGCTGCTCTCGCAAACGCGCGTTTGGCCTACCAGGTTTATGAGCAAGATTTTGCAACCGACCGTTGGGCCGCTCTGGCAGCTGCTGGCGCAAACAAGCAGCGCCCGCTAATGGCTTCGACCGGTGTAAAAGACCCGAACCTTAGCGACACCCTGTATGTCACCGAATTGGTTGCCCCAGAGCTCGTGAACACCATGCCTGAAAAGACCATGGAGGCCGTCTATGACCACGGAATTGTTCCTGTTAACTCAATCACCTCGCACTATGCAGACGCTCAGGCCGTGCTTGACGCTGTTGCAGCCGAAGGCGTTTCATATGACGACGTAACCGAACTTCTAGAAACCGAAGGCGTTGACAAGTTCGTTGTCTCATGGAACGAACTGTTAGAGACCATCGAAGCATCATTGAAGGCTGCAAAGTAATGTCACTAAAGGTTGCTGTTTCTGGCAAAACCGCCGCCGCGGTTGCTGCCACAATCGATGAGCTAGTAGCAGATAAGGTTGCTAGCCGAATTGGCGCGAAAGACTTCACTCTTTGGGGCAAAGACGCTGAGGCTGAAAGCTCAATTCGACTCGGATGGGTCACCTCAGCAACTGTCAGCGCTCCCCTAGTTGCTGGCATTTTGGCGCTTCGCGATGAGTTTGCGGCCAAAGGTGTCAACCGATTCGTACTTTGTGGCATGGGCGGTTCATCGTTGGCACCTGAGGTGATCACTCAGACGGCAGGTGTTGAGTTGGTGGTTCTTGACTCAACCGATGCCGACCAGGTTGGCGCAGCGTTGGCTGGCGACCTATCGCGCACAGCGATTGTGGTTTCATCAAAGTCTGGCTCAACCGTTGAGACCGACTCGCAAAAGCGCATTTTCGAAAAAGCTTTCACTGACGCTGGCATCGACAAGACTGACCGCGTAGTAATAGTGACCGACCCTGGTTCACCGATGGAGGCTGCAGCTAAAGCTGATGGCTACCGCATTTTCAACGCCGACCCAACCGTTGGTGGCCGCTATTCAGCGCTCACCGCATTTGGTTTGGTGCCAAGTGGTCTAGCTGGTGCTGACATCGCTGGCTTGCTCGCTGATGCCCAGTCGGTTTCGGCACTTTTGGCCAGCGACGATTCATCGAACCCAGGTTTGATCTTGGGTGCTGCTTTGGCGCGCACCGCATGCGCTTCTGGTTTTGCCGACAAAGTTGGCATCGTTGCCGATGGCAGTTCAATCGTAGGTTTTGGCGACTGGGCTGAGCAGCTCATCGCCGAATCAACTGGCAAGATTGGCCGTGGCGTTTTGCCGGTCGTGCTTGAGCCACACAGCTCAGAGCTCGCCATTGCCGCTGATGACCTAGTAGTAGTTCGCGTCGTTGGCGATGCCCACTCAGCTTCTGGCAACGACGTTGCCGTCTCAGGCCCGTTGGGCGCACAGTTCTTGCTTTGGGAATATGCCACCGTGGTTGCTAGCCGTTTGTTGGGCATCAACCCGTTCGACCAGCCAGATGTTGAGTCAGCCAAGATTGCCGCACTCGGAATGCTTGAGCAGCGCGCTGCGGTGATTCCTGCGCTGTTTGAGGCAGACGGCATCGAAGTTCGCGCAACCGAACCGGGTCTAGCTGGTGCTGACTCGATTTCGGCTGCCGTTGATGCGCTTCTTGCTCAGCTCGGTGAAGATGGTTACGTTTCAGTGCAGGCATATGTTGACCGCACCTCGGTGCCTCAGGCAGCTGAACTTCGCGATCTAATTGCTGCACGCACTTCTCGCCCAGTCACCTTCGGTTGGGCTCCACGTTTCTTGCACTCAACCGGTCAGTATCACAAGGGCGGCCCTCGCCAGGGTGTTTACCTTCAGCTGGTTGCTGTTGCTAAAAACGACATCGCAGTGCCTGGTCGCGAGTTCACATTCGGTGAGCTAATCGCGTCTCAGGCAGCAGGCGACGCATCGGTGCTTGGCGCTCTAGGACGTCCGGTGCTTACCCTCACCTTGGGTGATGCCGCTGCTGGTGTTGCTGCAGTTAAAAAAGCTATCTAAGGAGCACTGCGCCTTTATGAGCCCAGTAAAGATTTCAGCGGGTAACAACCCGCTGCGTCAGGCCGAAGACCGTCGACTCAACCGCATTGCCGGCCCGAGCAGCCTCATCATTTTTGGTGTGACTGGCGACCTTTCGCGCAAGAAGTTGATGCCAGCGGTCTATGACCTTGCGAACCGTGGTCTTTTGCCACCTGGTTTCGCGCTGGTTGGTTTTGCCCGACGTGATTGGGAGAACGAAGATTTTGCCAAAGTAGTTCACGACTCTGTTCGTGAATATGCTCGCACCCCATTCAGCGAAGAAGTGTGGCAGCAACTGGCCACCGGCATTCGTTTTGTTCAGGGTGATTTTGACGACGACGCAGCTTTCGACCGTTTGAAAGAAACCATCGAAGAGCTTGACCGCGAACGTGGAACCAACGGAAACCACGCTTTCTATTTGTCGATTCCACCAAAGGCTTTTCCTTTGGTTTGTAAGCAGCTATCTCGCTCAGGTCTGGCAACTGCAAAAGACGAAGAGTTTCGTCGTGTTGTCATCGAGAAACCTTTTGGTTCAGACCTTGAGACGGCTCGCGAACTCAACCAAGTTGTTGAAGATGTGTTCCCTGCTGACTCAGTGTTTCGCATCGACCACTACCTCGGCAAAGAAACCGTTCAAAACATTTTGGCTCTGCGTTTTGCAAACCAAATGTATGAACCGCTCTGGAACGCCAACTACATCGACCACGTTCAGATCACCATGGCTGAAGACATCGGCGTTGGCGGTCGTGCCGGCTACTATGACGGCATTGGCGCCGCTCGCGACGTAATTCAGAACCACTTGCTTCAGCTCTTGGCTCTTACTGCCATGGAAGAACCCGTTTCTTTCGACGCAGCGGCACTTCGCGCCGAAAAAGAGAAGGTTTTGTCAGCGGTTGTATTGCCGAAAGATCTTGGCAAGCACACCGCTCGTGGCCAATACTCGGGCGGATGGCAGGGTGGCGAAAAAGTCACCGGCTTCTTAGACGAAGACGGCATGAACCCTAAATCGGTTTCTGAAACCTATGCGGCGATGCGCCTCGACATCAACACTCGACGTTGGGCTGGTGTTCCGTTCTATCTTCGTGCCGGCAAGCGTCTTGGCCGCCGTGTGACCGAGATTGCCGTGGTTTTCAAGCGTGCACCTCAAAACCTTTTCGCAGCCGACCAGACCAGCGCCCTTGGTCAGAACGCACTAGTGATTCGCGTTCAGCCTGACGAAGGCGTGACAATGCGCTTTGGTTCAAAGGTTCCTGGCGTTGGCATGCAGGTGCGCGATGTGACCATGGACTTCGGCTATGGCCACGCCTTCACCGAGGCCAGCCCAGAAGCCTATGAGCGTTTGATTCTTGACGTTTTGCTTGGCGACCCACCGCTATTCCCTCGCCACGAAGAAGTTGAACTTTCGTGGATGATTCTTGACCCAATCGAAAAGTTCTGGGCCACACAAGGCCAGCCAGAGCAGTATCGCCCTGGCACCTGGGGCCCAGACTCAGCTGACCGAATGATGCAGATTGACGGCCGAGCTTGGAGACGACCATGATTGTTGACCTACCTAACACCACCATCAGCAAGGTTTCAAAAAAGCTGGTTCAAATTCGCGAGGATGGCGGCGCCGTTGCACTTGGCCGCGTCTTGACCCTTCTCATCGAAACTGACTTCAAAGGCATCGAGCGCGCTATTCAGGCTGCTAACGACGCCAGCCGCGAACACCCGTGCCGTGTCATTGTTTTGGCCGACGATGACGCGAAGAGCAAGAAAGATGCTCGTCTCGACGCACAAATTCGTGTTGGCGGAGACGCAGGTGCCTCTGAGGTAATCGTTCTTCGCGCCTATGGCGAGGCCGCAAGCGACCCTGAGAGCCTCGTAACTGGCCTTTTGCTTCCAGACGCACCTGTTGTTGCCTGGTGGCCTGACGAGGCGCCTGCGAAGGTTTCAGCAAGCCCACTCGGCCGCATCGCAACCCGACGCATCACCGATGCAGCCAGCCAAAAAGACCCGCACGAGTTCTTGCGCCAGCTTTCAAAAGGTTATGCACCGGGCGACAGTGACTTTGCCTGGACTCGCCTAACTTTGTGGCGCGCGCAACTGGCTGCGATTCTTGACCAGCCACCCTATGACGCCGTAACCGCCGTCGAGGTCACCGGCGCGGTTGACTCGCCAAGCACCGACCTTTTGGCAGCCTGGCTCGGTCTGCAACTCGATGTTCCGGTCACTTTGATTCGCACCAATCGTGGCAAAGCTGTTGCAGGCATTCGCGGCGTGAAGCTAACCCGCAAATCGGGCGCAATCGAGATTGTTCGCAACGTTCCTGACGTTGCAACGCTGATTCAGCCAACCCAGCCAACCCGTGAGATCTCATTGCCACGTCGCTCGCTGCGCGACTGCCTAAGCGAAGACCTTCGACGCCTCGACCCAGACGACATGTTTGGCAAAGTCATCACCAAGGGAATCACCTCAAAGACTCCACGCCCAAGCCTGACTAAGTCACTGGCCCGCGGCGCTCGCGCGCTCAAGAAATAGGTTGACCATGTCAGACAACGCAGCATCTGAAACTCGAGTTTTTCTCTGCGACGACGGCGACACGGTCGCTGAAACCGCAGCTGAGGCTTTTGTTGAACACCTGACCGAAGTGCTAGAGCAAAAAGCCGAAGCGCACGTCGTGCTAACCGGAGGCACTGTCGGAATCAAAACTCTTGCAGCAATTGCAGAAGCCGATGGTGTTGAAGATCTCGACTTCACGCGAATTCATTTTTGGTGGGGCGACGAACGTTTCGTAGCAGCCGACAGTGCCGACCGCAACGAGAACCAAGCCCGCGCGGCCCTGCTTAGCAAAATCAACTTGGATGCCGGCAAGGTTCACGCTTTTGCCGCCGCCGATGCCGGGCTCTCGCTCGACCAAGCTGCCGCTGCATTTGCCGAGCTGGTAGCTGAGCACGCTGCCGTTGATGAAATCGTTCCTGAGTTCGACGTGGTCTTTTTGGGCATGGGCCCTGATGGCCACATCGCAAGTTTGTTCCCAGGCAAAGCTCAACCTGCCGCCGGTGTTGCAATCATCGCAGAGCACGATTCACCAAAGCCACCACCGGCACGTTTGAGTTTCACTTATGAGGCATTGAACAGCGCACACCAGGTTTGGTTTGTCGTCTCTGGTGCTGACAAGGCAAACGCTGTTGAGGTTGCCTTTGGCGACAACCCAGCCTCATTGCCGGTTGGCCGAGTTGCCGGTCGCGATGCCACCCTTTGGTTTATCGACGAAGCTGCAGCTGCATCGCTTCTGGCCGAGTAGCCGCTCGCGGCTTCGCCCTTCAAACGAATTGAAAAAACCCTCCGAGATTCGGAGGGTTTTTCGCTTATTCTTTAAGG
>CANFKN010000023.1 GCA_947447385.1 Microbacteriaceae bacterium | reverse complement strand
TTGCTTGAAGCTGAGTCAACAGGCAAACCCGGTTCAGCCAAGACAGCCAACGGCTGACCAAGCACTACCGCCATGAACCAAACATATGGGGCGAAGAGCACGGTTGCCAAAGCGGGCACCCAAAGCAAAACTTTTAATTGCTTGAAATTGGCAAGGCAGATTGCCAACCAGGCACCAAGCGCCACGAGACCAACTGCCGGCGAAGCCGCCGCTACGGCCGCAAACAGGATTGCGCCAACACCGACCCAGGTAGATTGCCGACCTCGGGTCGCGCCACTTGGCGAGCTCGGCAATAATTTCGCGATGGCTAAGGCCAGCCAAGGCAGAAGCATCCATGTCAAAATGGCGCTGATGCGAAGCTGATATTGCGCAGCGAGCAAACTCGGCCAGAGGGCATAGGCCAAAGCAAGCAAGTTTCGAACCCAAGCTCGTTTGCTTACCAGCCCAGTTGCAAACCAAGCACCGCTAAAAGCGAGTGACCTAGCTAAGAAAATCGTTACCGCGAGCGCAAAACTCGGCGTGATCAACCACAGGCTTGTTACACCGGCGAGCAGCCAGTTAAACGGGTCACTCGGGCCTGCAAAGCCTAATCCGAGATTTTGCCACGAGGCACCCGCGCGACCGGCAACTGCTAGCCAGTTATCGCTAAGCGGGGCAATCGCTCCGCCCGTAGCGGCAACATTTGTCGGCCAAAACTGCCAGCTTGAAATCAACAGGCCAAAAAACCAGAACCAACCGCCAGCAGATGCGAAGCGTTTGGCAGCCACGTGGCGGCCGTGAGTGTCAGTCGCGAGAACTGCGATTGAGCTGGTTTGCAGCTCGAGAACCTCATCTGAAACATGGGCTTGTCGAATTCGATTTCGGTTGCGAACCATTGCCCAAGTGGCTCGCAAGGGCCAAAGCGCTTGAAGTGAAACGGCACGGCTTTGAGCGATTTTTCGTCGGCTCAGCAAACGTGTGCCAACCGTGGCGACTGCCCAGAGAGCTGCGCTGATCTGCCCCGGCGCTTGGGCTGGGCGTTTGAGTGCGAAACTTGCGAAGGCTCGAACGAGACCATTCACGGGTAGGGCTAGCGCATAGAGCCAAACCGCGGCGAGCGGCAGGTAGGCCAGCTGCAAGTGAATCTCAGCTCGGCGCATGGCCGATTCAACATTGGTGCGCAACCAGCGACGCGGCCGTTGCCCCTTGAGGCTCAAAGTGGCATGTGCGATGCGGGCAGAAGGAACCACCACAACGCGATATCCACTGAGTCTGGCGCGAATCGAGAAGTCGATATCAGAGGCCAGGTTTGGTGCGCGACGGTCGAAACCCTGAAGTCTTCGATAGAGGTCTGAGCGAATAAGCGCGCCAGCACTGCCGATTGCTAAAACGTCGTCAGCATCATCGTGTTGGGCTTGGTCGAGTTCTTCATCGACGATGTTAAATATTCCGCCAAGTTTGGTCAGCGTTAGACCCTGTTGAACGATGACTTTAGGGTTTTTTGGGTCAACCTGCTTTGGGCCCAATAATGCAACCGAGGGCGAAAGGTCGGCAGCCGCTAACAACTTTTCAAGAGCATCTGGTTCGGCGACGCTGTCATCGTGCAGCAGCCAATACCAGGTGTGCTGACCCTCGACGTTTTTATCTAGGTCACCAGAGAGAGGAGCTAGCGAGTCGCCAACTAGGTTGGGTGTTGTAAAAATCGAAACGGCTTGGGCAACCCCGGCGGCTACGAGAGCGCTGAAGTTAGTATCCGAGCGTTTTATAACCGAGGTCACACCGAATTCGCGAAACACCTCGCTGCAAACCAAAGTTTTTGAAGTGTCAACGGCAATAATTTCATCGACAGAACGGGTTTGCGACTTAAGAGCCGTTAGAGTTTTTCGAAGCCATTCTGGCTGATCGTTGCTTATTACAACTGCGGTGACGCGAACACTCATAGCACCGGCCGCCCCAAGGCTTTAGGCGCGCTTCTTGAGCTTGCGACGCTCGCGCTCTGAAAGGCCTCCCCAGATGCCAAAGCGCTCATCGTTTTCAAGGGCATAGTCAAGGCACTGAGCTTTGACGTCGCAACCAGCACAGATGCGCTTAGCGTCACGAGTCGAGCCGCCTTTTTCAGGAAAAAATGCTTCTGGGTCAGTTTGAGCGCAAAGAGCTTCGGCTTGCCAAGCAAGGGCATCAGATTCAGGGTCAGCGTAGGCACCAGCGACACCAAGCAAAATTGGGTCGACGAACCAGTTCTCGGGAACCCGGTTGTTGCTTTCCATGCTGACTTCCTATCTGTAACGCCACAAGACTGCACGCATTGAGACTTTCGTTGTTGTAATTACACTGGTGTAACTCTCTATAAGTCAAGTTGAGCTGGGGCATGGCAGCCACTCGGGCGTGTCGCAAATTTCGATTGGACCAACCTCCAACGGCCCCGATCCATGAGCCTTGCATCCGCGCAAAATCAAGGCAAGAAGGCTAGCTGCACTTTGGCGATAGCATTGACCCATGACTGTATTGGTGACTGGCGGGGCGGGCTATATTGGCTCGCATGTTGTAAGACTGTTACAAAATCGTGGCGAACAGGTAGTTGTCATTGACAACTTATCTAACGGCATTCAAGAGCGCATTGGCGACGCCAAATTGGTTGAGATTGACCTCGCAGCTGAGGCCTCGGTGCAAACTCTCAAAGACACCATCAAAACTCACAACGTATCAGCGGTGATTCATTTTGCCGCTCGCAAGCAGGTCGGTGAATCTGTCGAACGCCCTGAGTGGTATTACCAGCAGAATGTCGGCGGCCTCGCTAACCTACTAACCGCCATGCGCGAAACCGACGTTAATCGTTTGGTCTTTTCATCGAGCGCGGCTACCTATGGCATGCCAGATGTTCCAGCCGTTGACGAAGACATTTTGTGCCAGCCAATCAACCCATATGGTGAAACCAAATTAATTGGTGAGTGGATGGTCGCCAACGCTGCTCGTGCTTGGGGTTTGCGCGGGGCAAACCTACGTTATTTCAATGTTGCCGGCGCTGGTTGGCCTGAGCTAGCTGACACTGCTGTGGCAAATCTTGTTCCGATTGTTTTTGCAGCTATTCGTGCCGATCAAAGCCCAAAGGTGTTCGGCACCGACTATGCCACCGCTGATGGCACCTGCGTGCGTGACTACGTGCACGTGCTTGACCTTGCCGAGGCTCACCTCAGCGCTCTGAGCTACCTCGATCGCGATGAACGACCTCACGCCACTTTCAATGTCGGCACGGGCACAGGCTCTTCGGTTTTTGAAGTTCTCGAGCAGGTTCGCAAAACGACCGGAATCAACTTTGAAGCCGACCTGCAGCCACGACGCGCTGGCGACCCACCTTTCTTGGCGGCCGATGTGTCAAGAATTAAAACAACTCTCGGCTGGAGCGCAAGCCGTGGCCTCGACGAAATCATCGAGAGCGCTTGGGCTGCTATTAGCTAGCCATTCGGGCGGTTGGCCGTAACCAAACTAGCAGGCTAAGAATGCGGTGCCGCTGCCGGCTAGGCTCACAAACTTGGCATCGGCGGTAACTATCGCTGCCTCACTTCGGCGCAAAACCACACGTTCGCCGAGGCTGTCTGACACTGCGATCTCGCCGCCGGTGCAAAGCACGATTGCGTCACGGTCGAGCTTGAGGTCGGCTAAAACGTTAGCGCCTGTGACATCGACTCGATAGAGCGCAAAATCTGGGCAATCGGCGCGATATCTGGCCAACCCGCTCAAAACGTTCTGGGCTTTCAAGACCTCAACTTCTAGGCTGTGAAAATCAACGACCGAAAGTAGCTCGGCAACGTCGATGTGTTTGGGAGTCAACCCACCCCGCAAAACGTTGTCTGAAGCGGCCATGATTTCGACGCCTAAACCACACAAATAAGCGTGGATGTTGCCTGCCGGCAAATAGAGTGCCTCGCCCGCGCGAAGTGTCACGTGGTTCATGAGCATCGCCACGATGATGCCCGGGTCGCTTGGGTAAAGGGCTTCGAGCCTTGCAGCCAAAGGTGATTGGCGTGCGAGCGCTGCCGTGATGTCGGCAATCTCAGGGCCAACCTCAAAAGCTCGAGTGAATGCCAACTTGAGTCCCGCTGGCTGGCTGAGAAGTTCGGCAAACTCAGTTAGCAGCGGGCCGAAGCCTGCAAAAGCTGCCTGTGCCTCGTTTTGATCGCGAAACCCGCAGAGAGCTTCGAAACCATCAACCAGCGCAACCATCATTTCTGGCTTGTGCTTGTCATCTTTATAGTTGCGATTGAAGGCATCGAGCGCAAGACCCGCAGCGTTTTCGCGAGCGAAACCTTCGACGGCTTGGGCCGAATTTGGGTGGGCTTGAATGCTCAGAGGCTGGTCAGCAGCCAAGATCTTCAACAGATATGGCAGCGGTTGATTGTGCAAGGCCTCGAGCAGACTGGTTTGAGGCTCATCGGCCAGAAAAGTCGGCGACCCAGGATGAGTGCCAAACCATATCTCTGCCATTGGCTGCCCGGTTGCAGGCAGGCCGAAATAGTCTGATATCAGAGTTTTTGACCCCCACGCATAGTCGCGCGCTCGGTTGGTTATCTTGCGAATCACCAAGACCGCCTTTCATCGCAAACTATTTTCATAAGTAACTTTAGGCGAGACTCGGCAATAAACTGAGAGCCATGGATGCAATCACCGAGCCGATTCGCGTCATCACCAACCCAAGACAAAAGGGTTACCGCCCAAAAACCTGGGTTGCAACAACCGGTGTTTTCATTTTGATGGCAGCCGACGGCGTTCGAGCTGGCGTTGGTTGGTTCGGGTGGGTTGCACTGTTTGCTGCCTGCTTTTTCGCCGCGATGATTCTTTTAGTTCGAAGCAAACCAAAAAACTTCTGGAATCGCCTGCCCCTGCCCCTTATTGGTCTGCACCTGATGATGGCACTTAGCCTGACTTGGTCGGCCTATCAGTTGTATTCTGCACGAATTTTGCCGCTGCAGTTCGCTTTAACTTTTTTTGCACTGTTTCTTGTAGTTCGTTTTGATTGGCGCGAGTTGCTGAGAATCTTTTCGAACGTCATTCGTGCGATTTTGGCAAGCTCACTTCTTTTTGAACTTTATGCGGGAATCACCAACCAGCGCATCTCGCCTTTGGTCTTTGATAACCCAGGTGGCAACATCAATCAGCCGAGCTATTTTTGGAGCGAAGGCAACATCTTTAATGGTGAACGCATTCAGGGAATCGTGGCGAACGCCAACACTTTAGCTGCAATCGCGATGGCCGGTGTGATTCTTTTTGGAGTCGAACACATGATTTTTGGTGTTGCACGTTGGTTGAGCTGGATCAGTTTTGCTCTGGCTGCCGCTTCGATCGCACTCACCAAATCAGCAGGCATTGGGTTTGCCCTGATTGCGGTAATTTTGGCGGGAATCGTATCGATCGCGGCCGAGGGCAAAGACCGAGACACTAGGCACCGTTACTATCGCCTAGCCTGGACGGGCAGTGCGGTTGTGCTCTTTTTTGTTTTGGTTTATCGCGAAGAAGTGTTCACATATATTGGCAAGAGCCCAGACATGACGGGCCGCTCTGGCATCTGGAAAAACGTGATGCAACTTGTAGCGCAGCGGCCAATTCAAGGCTGGGGTTGGGTCTCATATTGGGTGCCGGGAGTCAAACCGTTTAAAGGCTTGGGCGTCGTTCACGGCGTGGAGTATTACCAATCGCATAACGCCTATATCGAGGTGCTCTTTCAACTTGGCATTGTCGGGTTAGCTCTTTTTGTAGGGCTCTTGGCAGTGTCTTTTGTGAAAGTCTGGCGATTGGCAGTGCGACACACCAACCCGCTCTATCTTTGGCCGGTCTTGCTGCTCGTCGGGCTGATGGCTCAAAATCTCACCGAATCTAGACTGCTGGTTGAAATTGGCTGGGTTTATTTGGTGCTGATTGTGGTCAAAGTTAATGAGCCGGTTGATTCGCTCGAGCCAAAAGGGCGGTCACCGAAACGAATCAAACTCGTGCCTAAACGCCTGCGCCCATTCGTGCTAGCTAAAAAGCCTAAGGAATAACCAGAACCTGGCCGATTCTGATCAGATTCACATTCGTGATTTTGTTTGCAGCAACAATCGCAGCAACTTTAGCTAGAACAGCCGCGCTGCTTGGTTTAGCCGGCAGAAACTTCTTAGCGATGATGGTCATCGTGTCGCCTGCCACGACGACATATTTGGTGACTGACGGTGTGGGCGAAGGTGTGGGTTTTGGGGTCACGGTCGGCGTGGCCGTCGGCTTCGGAGTTGTGGTCGGTTTCGGAGTCGGCGTGACAGTGGGTTTCGGAGTTGGCGTGGCCGTCGGCGTCGGCGAACCGGTTGGCGTCGGGGTCGGCGTGGCAGTCGGCAAGTTGACTGGCGTTTTATAGGTTGACCGAATTGGTTTGCCGGTTGACAAGAAATCTGAAAATGCTTGGCTGGCCTTCAGAAGCGCTGGCCCGTTACCGCGCAGTTTGAGATATTGGGTTTTACTCACCAAAAGTCGCTTCTCAAGAGCTTTGACCAGCCAGTATTTGCCGTCAGGCGTGGTGATGAAGCGACCAATCGACGCGCTCGAAATCTTTAGCGCGGCGCAGGTGGCGACATCTAAGTTAATTAAATCGCCAGGATACTCAGCCGCCCACCCAGAGTTAATCGGGTGCAACATGCCATCAACTGCGATGAAGGGTTTATCGCCGCACTGAACTTTAGGGCCATTAATTATCGCGCTCTGGTTGTAGGCCAAGATGTTTGCCTTGGCGAGCTGGCGCAACGGAGCTAAACCGAGTTGAGTGGCGATTTTGGCCGAGTCTATTTTGATGCGGTTTCGCAGACCATCGATTAGATAGAGCGTGGGTTTGGCTTTGACCGAGACAAAACTTGCCGGTGCCAGCTGAGTCGGGCCGAGCGCAATTTGGTTCATAGCTTGGTCGGGGATTTTCTCGATTGTCGAACTCGCAAGGTCGAGAGCGAGCAAAGAACGAGCCTTGGTGTTTTCAATCGGCCGACGGGTCGCCGCGCTGATTAGGAAGGTGGTGGTGCCAGTGGGTGTCTTGGCAAGAATCGGTGCGGTCAGCGGGCGGTTGTCGACCGGCAGCATGTTCAACATTGCCTGCGAAAGTTGAGTCGGAGTGCTCGACGCAAAAAACTCGTCTGGGTTTGTGATCGGTCTCTTGCCGAGCGAGGTGATCAGGTAGGTGTCGTGGTTTGGGCCAGCGATGATGTCACTCACAACGCTCAAGCTGGCAATGGTCGAGACGCCTTCGAGCGATAAACTGCCGGTGGATTTTCTAAACCATTTGGTGAAATCGGCGAGCGCCGAAACCGCTGGGTCAAGCTCATAGTAGGTGCCGGCAACGATCACCCCAATGTGGCCGTTGCTGCGATTTGTGAACAAGCTGCCGTCTTTAGCTATTGGCGCACCCCACGGCAGGTAGTTGAAAGTGGCAGCCGTTACCGGCGACACCGTCGGCAGTGTGATTGCCGCACTGGTGGTTGAGACGTCATCAAGAATCTCGTGACGAACTCCGTTTTGAATTAGGTAGCGATCGCCCTCTGTGCCTTGAACATAGGTGGTCACTGAACCGCCAGGTGCCAGGGCGGCGATTTGTGAGTTAGTTAGTTGCACCGCCTTGGTGCAGTCGAGACCGAATGCCGCGACCTGGTTGCAATCGCTAAAACTGAACTTCTTGGAGTCATCGAAGAAGTAATACTGCCCGGTTGCCGAACTAAACACGCGCGTTAGGTCTTGACCGAGCTTGAAGCTATCGAGGTAGGCCTGTGAGATTGTGCCGAGTGGCCCAAGTGGCGCTAAGGCTGTGAGCATTGCTGGGTCGGTTACCCGATATCGGGTGTCGTTGACGATCAAGAACACATCTGACTTGTCACTTTTTAGCAAGAAGCCGCCGCCAATTGGGCTGCCGAACCAGTCCCAAAAATAACGCCAAAAATTGCGATTGCCGTAGGCGCTGCAGCTGTCGCCGAGTGAATAAAGGTTTTTTAGTGCCGCCGAGTTCGGGGTGTAAGGCGTGTAGTAATAAAGGTTCGCGGTTGCCTGGTTCTGCAGAGTGAATGATTTGAAACCACAGGTGGCAGCTTTAGTGACGTTGCCATTTTTGTCGAGCGTCGAATAGCTGTTAGGGCTGTAGGGCCTTGAGATGGTGCTGCCCGGTTTGAGGTAGGTGTATGAACCTTTAGGGTTGCCATACCAACGCATCTGACCGGCCGCGTGATAAACCTGATTGAACAACCCCGTGTAGACATTGCCGCAAATCGCAGGGTTGCTGTCTGGGCAGCCGTATCCCATGGCGGCTTTATACATGTAGGCACTCGGGTTTGTGCTGCTGATCAAGCCCTGCTCTTTTTGTAGCATAACCAACAGCACGCGCGGATTGATTCCACAGGCACGCGCAACGGCATAAATCACCTGCGCGGCACTTTGCCCTGTGGCGGCCGGAATTGCTGCACATCGACCCGACACCGCTTTTTGAGCGGCGATGTCGGTCTTGTAATAACGCAGACAGGTTGGGCTAGTTTTAGCAGTGCAGTTGGGAACCTTTGATTCTAGAAAGCGCTGGATTTCTTCAACCGACATGGTTCCGAAATCATAGAAAACGCTGTCGCTAATTATGAGACCGGGGTCAAACCGTGAGCCAGACAGAGCAGACGCAGGCTGAGAGTCGCCCTCGATTACGGTCAGGGCAGAGACAACCACCAGCAGTGCGCACACTGCTGCTAGAACTCGCCTGAACCGCTGTTGCATTAGGGAATGGTCACCGAGAAGTAGTTAGATTTTCCGGAGGCAGTTGGTGAGTCATAGCTGACCTGAACTGCTGCGGCACCGCTCGGCAGGCCAGCTAGGTCGAACGTGATTGCAAAGCACTGCGTGCTTGCAGCGTTTGCCTCAGCTTGAACCGGCCCAAACTTCTTAACGATGCCGCCTGCTTTTATGGTGGCGGTGCACGTGCCAGTGCTTTCGGTGACGTTGTTCACTTGAGCAATCACCGTGCCAATGCCAGCAGTAGCATCGGCGGATGCGTCAAGAATTTGCACCTCAGCGTCAATGCGCGAAGTTGGGGTTGGACTCGCCGAATCGGTTGGCGTCGAGGTTGGGCTCGCCGTCTCAGAAGGTGTGGCGCTTTCGGTAGCTGAACTCGACGGTGTCGTGGTTGGCAGTTCAGTCGCGCCCCAATTTGGGTAGAACATTGAACAACCCGCGGTCGAAAGCGCCACTAACGAAACCAGCGCGATTGTGAAAAGTCGTTTCACTTTGCCCTCCTAATTTGGTCAAGAGCCAAGAAGTCTCTTTAGCCGTGAAGCTTTGTTTTTATCTTCGCTTGTATTGCTGAGAAATCGGGGTAAATCACGTCGATGCCATTTGCAGGAACAAGCTCAAGGGTTCTCATGCCATCGGCATGACTCTTCAAAGCAAGATTTACATAGGTTGCAAGCATGTCGCTCGAAATGTCGGTGCGCACCATGCGCTTGCCTGCGCGCGCGATTGCCTGAAAATGTGTGAGCAGGGTCATTGGGTTGACCTGCTTGATGAGAGCATTTTCGACCTCACGCTGACGGCCCATGCGTGAATAGTCACTGTTGCCATTTAGCCCGTGCCGAGATCGGGCATACCAGAGCGCTGTCGTGCCATTCATGTGTTGAACGCCTGGCTCGATATGTGTTCGGGCGTCGCTGCCATCATCAAGCTTGCCACCAACCGGAAGCCTATCTTTCACATCGATAGTTACCCCACCGAGCGCGTTGATGAGGTCTTTAAAACCAGCCATGTCAACCAGTAAATAGTTGGTGATGGTTAAACCCGTCACGCCCTGAACAGCCTCTTTAAGAGCCTGAAGCCCTGGTGAAATGCCGGTCACTTTTGAACTCTGATAAAGATCTTGATGGTTGGTCATCACATCGGTGTTGATGGCGTTCAATAGGCAGGTGTCGCCACAGTTATAACCGTTTGGCCATAGATTTGCCATTGGTGAACCTGCACTAAATGGCACTCTCTGAAGGTTTCTCGGCAAGCCAATGTTGAGCGCATCGCCCGAAATAGCATCGAGGCTGACCACAGAAATGCTGTCGGTGCGCATGCCGTAGCGATCTGAACCTGAGTCAGAACCGAGCAACAAAATATTGAAACGGCCATCGCTAGGCGCAGTTATTCCGGTTCGTTTAAAAACCGCACTTATCAGCGAGGCTTGCTCGCGGGCCATGCTCGAAGCACTTGCGAATCCAGCAGTCAGCAATCCAGTGACCACTAAGACACTGATGCCCCTAAAAAGCCCTGCTCTCTGCGGCAACCGCCGCAAGCGCATTAGCCCCAAAGTGTTGAGCCCAAGCAGCGCATAGAGAATGCCATATGCCAAGAGCAACCAGCCGGCGATGCTAACAGCAATAGGTGAGGTGACGGCCACGAGCGCCAGATTCAAGTCGATCAGGGCAGCAGCTGCAAGCGAAAGTGCGATTGTCCAGAGAATCGCATTCGCGACTAATGCGATGCGCGCCATTGCGCGACTGCCAGCAACAAGTTGAGCTGAGCCAGGCATTAGTAGGTTCAGCCAAAACAACCAACTGGCGCGACGTCTGAGGTGTGCTTGAGATGCGTTTTGAATATTGCGAAACGGGCTAGTTTGTTGCAACACCGATTGGTTCGAACCCTTAGCCCGGTTGAACGAATCAGAGGAGCTTAAAGTTGAGATTTTAACTTCTCATTCTTCTCGGCAACGGCAGCCGCCAAGCTCACTCGAAACTCATCAAGCTTGGTGGCCAAATCTTGGTCGAACGCGCCGATGATGCGCGCGGCAAGCAGGCCAGCGTTGCGCGCGCCGCCGATTGAAACGGTTGCCACCGGAATTCCAGCAGGCATTTGCACGATCGAAAGCAGTGAATCCATGCCATCAAGCCTTGCCAGAGGCACCGGCACTCCAATGACCGGCAAAGTTGTTACCGAGGCGAGCATGCCTGGCAGGTGGGCTGCCCCGCCCGCACCCGCAATGACGACCTTCATGCCACGGCCGGCTGCAGCTTTGCCCCACTCGATCATTCGCTCGGGTGTGCGGTGAGCCGAAAGAACTTCGACTTCATAGCCGATGTTGAACTCTTTCAGGGCGTTTGCCGCCTCGCACATAACCGGCCAGTCTGAGTCTGAACCCATGACAACGCCGACCAATACTGCTTCTGACATGCGGGCTCCTCAAGGTTTGGTTTTGCAAACCCAATTTTAGGCGCGCGCGAGCCGAACGGGCTATAACGCAACGCCTCCGGCACCAAAGATTGCAACCGGCTGAAACTAACCTTTCAGCAAAACTCCGACTGCTTGCCAGACTTCTGAGGCAATGGCCATCTCGCTTGGGCCAACTGCTGTGACGTGGCCCATTTTGCGACCAGCCCTAGCGCTTTTGCCATAGGTGTGAATTTTTACACTCGGATGCTGCACCATCGCCTTGCCATAGTGTTCGACAAAGTTGTTTTTGTCGTCAACACCGAGGAGGTTAACCATGATTGCGTGTTCTGCGGTTAGCGAAGTGTCACCGAGTGGCAGATCAAGAACAGCGCGCAAGTGCTGTTCGAATTGGCTGGTAACCGAGCCCTCGATGGTGAGGTGGCCAGAGTTGTGAGGGCGCATCGCAAGCTCGTTGATCAGCAAGCGACCATCAAGGGTTTGGAACATTTCGACAGCTAGTACGCCCGTTACGCCAAGGCCTTCAGAGATGTGTGACGCGATGGCGACAGCTAGTTCAAGCATGGCTGGGGTAGCCCCAGGGGCAGGCGCCAAAACTTCAGCACAAACGCCGTTGCTCTGGGTGGTCTGAACCAATGGCCAAGCTTTGAAGTCACCGCTTGGATTTCGGGCGCTGAGCTGGGCAACTTCACGCACAAACTCGACTTTTTCTTCAACCAAGAGTTCGCCGCCAAAACGCGACAAAGCTTCTGGCTTCAACCAGTCGGCGGCTTCAGCTGCCTCTCTGACAACGCGAACACCTTTGCCGTCATAGCCACCGATCGGGGTTTTGAGAATCGCTACTCCCCCGTGATTGGCGATAAATTCTTCTAGTTCAGCAGCCGATTTAACCGCAGCCCAATCAGGCATCGGCAGGTTTAGCTCGCTCAAGCGGCGGCGCATGTGAAGTTTGTTTTGAGCGAACGCCAAGGCCTTTGAAGGCGGTTGCACGCTAACGCCCTTGGCTTCTAGCTTTTGCAAAATTTCGAGTGGAACGTGCTCGTGGTCGAAAGTTATGACATCAACGCTTTTAGCAAATTCTTTCACCACGTCAAACTTGGTGTAGTCACCGACCACGGTCGTGGCCAACGCCGCCGAAGAGCCTTCTGCTTCAGAGAGCACATTTAAATCGATTGCGAGGTTGATGGCAGGCACAGTCATCATGCGTGCCAACTGGCCAGCACCGATTACGCCAACACGAAGCCTCTTTGAATTAACCATCTCGCCTCACTAACCTCTCATCAAATCTTGCAACTCATGAACCAACTGTTTGCTCTTAGGCAAACCGACAAGAACCAAAGGTTCTTCCCCATAAACAAAAACTGTGATGCTTCGACCTCGGGTAAGTTCGACTGC
>CANFKN010000022.1 GCA_947447385.1 Microbacteriaceae bacterium | reverse complement strand
TAAAGATAAACCTCGTTGTCAACCGGGTCAACGAAGCGGTGAAGTCCTTCACCGGTGTTCATGTAGTGCATGTCTGCGACAACGACTAGCTCGTTCGACGCCTGCAAGTTTGGTAATTCGATGCGGGCAGCGTCTGCCACAGCTGCGACATCTAGGCTTGCACCATTTAGCGACACGCTGTGCACTTTAGAAGTGATTGCGTCGATAAATGTTGACGCACCGAGCTCGTTGCAATCGAAATGCACCGTTGAGGTGCTCAAGAATGTTTCATCACCGGTGGTTAGGTCAAGTGAAACCTTGTAGCTGTTGACGTTAATAATTTTGGCGCGGCTTTGCGCCTCTAAGCGAGTTAAGTTTTCTGCAGGCATAGCTATTAGCCTACTTCGCCAAACTTTACGATTTGGTTACGAATGCGCGCAGATAAACTATTTTTATCTCGCACGCTAGAAGGACGCCATCAACCATGTTTTTTCGCTCGCACCCTCTGATTGAAGCATCTGTCAACTACGTCGTTGGAGGCTTGCTCTCAGTAGCGAGCTTTTTGATTGTCACTGGGTTCAACCTTTCGGAGGTTATCGGCTTGGCTCAAGTGCAGGCGATGTTTGTCATGTTGCCAGCTTTTTTCTTGTGGTCAATCGTCGGTTTCGTTCTTAGAAACTATGGATACATGGTGCGGTTCGTTGGCGCCGCAGCCGTCACAATCGTCGTTACTTTGCTTGCAATCACGCTTTTCATGCAGGTTATCGATTCGCTGAAAAACGCAGCCGATCGAGATGCCTACCTAAACCTGCGCTTGATTCCAATAGTTAGCACGTTTGCAATCAATTCGTTGATTGGTGCTGCTTTCTGCCAGTTCTGGCTGGTTCGTCGTTATGAAGAATAGTTTCTAAAAAGATAGGCATGGCACTAAAAATGCGCGTTCACATTGCAACCGACCACGCAGGTCTCGAACTCAGTCACTTTCTGATTCGTGAACTCACCAAAGCCGGCTTTGAAATGCACGACCACGGTCCAACCAGTTATGACCCGCTCGACGATTATCCGTCTTTCTGCATCAATGCCGCGTTGGCTGTGGTTGCTGATCAAAAGGCCGGTCTCGATTCGCTTGGCATCGTGCTCGGAGGTTCAGGCAACGGCGAGCAAATCGCAGCAAATAAGGTTCAAGGCATTCGCGCCGCACTGGCTTGGAACCACGACACTGCCCGCCTTGCCCGCGAACACAATGACGCCAACGTGATTGCTGTTGGTGCTCGTCAGCACAGCCAAGAAGAGGTGCTTGAGTTGATCTTGACCTTCTTGCGCGAGCCATTTAGCCACGACGAGCGCCACGTTCGCCGAATCGGCAAGATTGCGATTTATGAGCAGACCGGCGAAGTTCGCGCCTAGCCAAGAGTTTCGAGCAAAGTCTCAACATGCCTGAGGGTCATACCGTTCATCGTTCGGCAAACGACTTCAACCGACTGTTCGCCGGCGAGCCTCTAGCTGTTTCTTCACCTCAGGGTCGCTTCAGTGCCTCCGCCGCACTCGTGAACAGCCAAAAGTTGAAAAAGGCCTTCGCGGTTGGCAAGCAGCTTTTTCTGAAGTTCGAGGGCGACCTAACGATTCGCATTCACCTCGGCATTTATGGCAAGTGGCAGTTTCACAAACTCGCCGAAGAGACACTCGGCGCCGATGCCCCGCCGATCGTGGGCGAGGTTCGCGCTAGGTTTGCAAACTCGCGCGCAGTGGCTGACCTGCGTGGCCCCACAGTTTGTGAGGTGCTAACACCTGCCGAAGTGAGTCTCGTGTTGAAGCGTTTAGGGCCTGACCCGATCAACCCAGACCCTACGGGCGCTGAGGCTGAAAGATTCATTGCGAAAGTGCTTGCCAGCCGAAGCACTATCGGTCAACTTCTCATGAATCAGGCGGTTGTGAGCGGCATCGGCAATGTCTATCGCGCTGAACTGCTCTTCAGGGCTGGCCTCGAGCCATACACGCCAGGCAATACGCTCACCCGTGAACAGGTAGAGGCTCTCTGGGCTGACGCAGTGACGCTTCTAGCTGTCGGAGTCAAGACGGGTTTCATGATTACTCGTGATGAGTTAACAAAAAAGCGCCCGACCAAAGCCGAGCGCAATTTTGTTTATAAGCGTGAGGGGCAACCCTGTCGAGTTTGC
Source organism: Microbacteriaceae bacterium (assembly GCA_947447385.1). GTDB lineage: Bacteria > Actinomycetota > Actinomycetes > Actinomycetales > Microbacteriaceae > Rhodoluna. The sequence goes on along the minus strand of CANFKN010000022.1, from coordinate 10,461 downwards.
GACCATGAGGTTTCGATTGCCATTATGGCAACCAGAAAGCTCTATTGGTGCGCCAACTGCCAACGTTAGTTAGCCGCCAGCGACTGCAGCGAGAATCGAAACTGCGGTGCCCGATGGGGTAGGTGTTTCTAGACCTTGCTCGAAGCGAACATCTTCTTCGTTGACATAAACGTTGACGAAGCGACGAATCTTGCCGTTGTCATCTAGAACGCGCGTCAGCAAGCCAGCGTGACGGGTTTCAAGATCGTGCAAAACGTCATTCAGGGTTGCGCCCTCGCCGGCGATTTCAGCCTCGCCGCCGGTATAGCTGCGCAGAATGGTTGGAACTCTAACGATTACTGACATTTGTTACTCCTTTTTGAATCTATGAAAAACTCGGATGCCGTTACTCGGGCACAGCCGCGCGAAAAGCCTCAAGGCTTGGCGGAATCGTTACGGTGAAGCCGACATTGTCTGAAATCGCTTCAATGGTCTTTAGGCCATCGCCAGTGTTCAAAACTACGGTTTCAAGTGTCGGGTCGAGCTCGCCACGCTCGATGAACTGCTTGAGGTTTGCCACGGTGACACCACCAGCGGTCTCGGCGAAGATTCCTTCGGTTTCGGCCAAAAGGCGAATGCCGTCAACGATCTGTTCATCGCTGACGTGACCGATTGAACCGTTCGTGCGGTTTGCAACGTCAATGGCATATGGGCCATCGGCAGGGTTGCCAATCGCGAGTGATTTTGCGATGGTGTTCGGCTTTTGCGGGCGCACGACGTCCCAACCTTTTTCGAAGGCTTCAGCAACCGGATTGCAACCGGTGGCCTGTGCACCAAAGATGCGATATGGCTTGGCTTCAACTAGGCCAAGCGCGATGAGCTCTTTGAAAGCCTTGTCAATCTTGGTCAAAAGCGAACCCGAGGCGATAGGAACAACTACCTGGTCAGGCAGGCGCCATCCGAGTTGTTCTGCAATTTCGTAGCCCAAAGTCTTCGAACCTTCAGCGTAATAGGGGCGAAGGTTGACGTTTACGAAACCATAACCGCGGTCATCGGCAATCTCTGAGCAGAGGCGGTTCACGTCATCATAGTTGCCGTGAATTCCTACCAGGGTCGTGCCATAAACGGCAGAGGTAACCACTTTGCCCTGTTCGAGATTGTCAGGAATCAACACGACAGATTTGACTCCGGCTCGAGCTGCTGCTGCAGCCACAGCGTTTGCCAAGTTGCCGGTTGATGCGCAGCTAATGGTTTTGAAGCCCAAAGTCTTGCCGGCTGTCATCGCAACAGCAACGACACGGTCTTTGAAAGAGTGGGTTGGGTTGTCGCGGTCGTCTTTGATCCAGAGTTTGGTCATTCCAAGGCGCTGAGCTAGGTTGTGTGACTCTTGGAGTTTCGTGAACCCAGGTGCTAGGTCAAGGGGGCGATTTGCAGCATCAGCCGGCACAGGCAAAAGCGCGGCATAACGCCAGATTGAACGAGGCCCAGCCTCTATTTGCTCGCGGGTAATGGCGCCAAATTCGTACTTGACTTCTAAAGGGCCGAAACATTCTGCGCAGACGTGACGAGCGCCAAGCTCGGCGGGAGTCTCGCATTCACGGCAGATAAGACCAGTAGCCGGGCCAAAGTCGAGTTGATTTGGGTTTGTCATTAGGCTCCTTGATTACCTGCATTCAGACTAGAAAGCCTTTTTGGCCTGAAAGGGTTTGTTTCAAAACATTACGGGCGCAGCGCAGAGCGCCAATTGGAGCGAGTGACGGGAATCGAACCCGCACCATCAGTTTGGAAGACTGAGGCTCTACCATTGAGCTACACTCGCAAAAATAAGCACTTTCGTCAAAAAGTGCGAACAAGTCCATTCTATGCGATAGAGTAGTTCGAGTTGTTCAGATAGAGAGAAATCAAAATCTGAACCACTCGGTGAAATGCTTTCGAGCATCAAACCACCGGGGTGTAGCGTAGTGGCTAGCGCGCCTGCTTTGGGAGCAGGATATCGCAGGTTCGAGTCCTGTCACCCCGACCAAACTTTTCGTGATTCACCAAGTTTTCGTGATTCACATGACACACCTTCGCTCGCTTGTCGGCGGGCCTATTCGCAGGAGAACCCGTTGAAGACAACTGTCGAGCGCATCAAACCAACTCGCGTCAAGCTAACAATTGAAGTCAGCCCTGCTGCCTTCAAGCCAAGCCTTGACCACGCCTATGAGCACATTGGTGAGCAGGTGAACGTTCCTGGCTTTCGCAAGGGCAAGATTCCAAAGGCAATTCTTGAGCAGCGCGTCGGTCGCCCGGCGATTCTTGAGCACGCCATCGGCGACGGCCTAGACAACATTTATCGCCAGGCAATCGAAGCCGAGAAGCTTCGCCCATTGGGTCAGCCAAACGCAGACGTCAAGTCAACACCAGACCCACAGACTTTCGAAGGCAACCTTGTTGTTGAGATCGAGGTTGAGGTTCGCCCAGAAATCAAGCTTCCTGACTACAAGGGTCTAAAAGTAACCGTTGATGAAGTCAAGGTTGGCGGCATCGAAGTTGATGCTGAGCTCGACCGCCTTCGCGGCCGCTTCGGTGCGCTGAAGAGCGTTGACCGCCCAGCCAAGACCGGCGACTTCACAACCATTGACCTAACTGCCAAAATCGGCGACGCCGAGGTTGACTCAGCCCAGAACATTTCTTATGAAATCGGTTCAGGCAACTTGCTTGACGGAATCGATGAGGCGCTTGACACCTTGACCGTGGGCGAAACCACAACTTTCAAGTCAAAGCTCGTTGGTGGCGACAAAGCCGGCCAAGAAGCTGAAGTGACTGTTACTTTGACCGCAGTTAAAGAACGCGAGCTGCCTGCAGCTGATGACGCGTTTGCTCAGCTGGCGAGCGAGTTCGACACCATTGCAGAGCTAAAGAAGAGCATCGAAGAGCAGCTAAGCAGCTCAAAGGTTTATGGCCAGGCCCTTCAGGCTCGTGAACTCTTGACCGAAAAGTTAGTTGAGCTTGCCAAGGTGCCAGTTTCTGACGAGCTCGTTCAGGCTGATGTCACCCGTCACCTCGAGGGCGAGGGTCGTCTAGAAGACGCAGCTCACCGCGCCGAAGTAACCGAGCAGAGCACCAAGTCTTTCCAGGCGCAGATGGTTCTAGACGCTGTTGCTGAAGCCGAAGACGTGAAGGTTAGCGAACCTGAGCTCATTCAATATCTCGTTGCCAGCGCGCAACAGTATGGAATGGAACCACAGGAGTTCGTGACACTCGTTGACCAGAATGGCCAGATCCCTTCATTCGTTGGCGAAGTTGCTCGTCGCAAGGCACTCAGCATCGTTCTTGAAACCGCTGTTGTTACCGACAAAAAGGGCAAAGCCGTTGATGTTGCCGAGTTCGCTAAGACCGACCTCGAAGCAGCCGACCACGATGACCACGAAGGTCACAACCACTAATAGTTTCAAAGAGGCTACTAACACTCAAGCCTTCACCAAAAAGGTCTAAGCCACTGGCTTAGACCTTTTTATTTGCCCATGGCGAACACATCCAAGATTTGTGGCTAGGTGCAAGTATCTTTGAGTAGAAACCTAGATTTGTTGAGGAGCACCACAAATGTCAGAACGCGCACAGATGCCATCGAACACTTTTGATCGACTGCTAAAAGACCGCATTATTTGGTTGGGCAGTGATGTTCGTGACGACAATGCCAACGAGATTTGCGCAAAGATGCTTTTGTTGGCTGCCGAAGACTCAACTAAAGACATCTTCTTGTACATCAACTCGCCGGGCGGCTCGATCACTGCTGGCATGGCCATTTATGACACCATGCAGTATGTTCCGAACGATGTTGTGACCGTGGGCATTGGCATGTGCGCATCGATGGGGCAGTTCTTGCTTTCAGCCGGCGCCAAAGGCAAGCGTTATGCCACGCCAAACACTCGTGTCTTGCTGCACCAGCCACACGGTGGCTTTGGCGGCACTGCCTCAGACATTCAAACTCAGGCTGAACTCATCACTTCGATGAAGAAGCAGCTTGCAGCCATCACAGCTGAAGCAACCGGCAAGACACTTGAACAGGTCATGCAAGATGGCGACCGCGACCGTTGGTTCACAGCCGAAGAAGCACTTGAATATGGCTTCATCGATCACATTCAGAAATATGCCGCCAGCACCACTGGCGTGGGAACCAAGTAAGGGTTTTGACTATGAACAACTTCATTTCACCAGAGTCTCGCTACATTCTGCCGAGCTTTGAAGAGCGCACCTCTTATGGTTTCAAGCGCCAAGACCCATACAACAAGCTTTTTGAAGACCGCATCGTGTTTTTGGGTGTTCAGGTTGATGACGCATCTGCCGATGATGTTATGGCCCAGCTATTGGTTCTAGAAAGCCAAGACCCAGACCGCGACATCACGATGTATATCAACTCACCTGGTGGCTCGTTCACCGCGATGACCGCGATCTATGACACCATGCAATATATTCGCCCTCAGATTCAGACTGTTTGTCTGGGTCAGGCTGCTTCGGCCGCCGCGGTGTTGCTAGCTGCTGGCGCACCTGGCAAGCGCTTGGCTCTGCCAAATGCTCGCGTTTTGATTCACCAGCCATCAACCGGTGACGCAGGTCGCGGTCAGGCTTCTGACATCGAAATTCAGGCAAAAGAAATCATGCGTTTGCGCACCTGGCTTGAAGAAACCATTTCGAAGCACTCAAAGCGCAGCGTCGAAGAAGTTAACCGCGACATTGATCGCGACAAGATTCTCACCGCACCTGAGGCTTTGGAATATGGTCTTATTGACCAGGTTTTGACCTCTCGCAAAAACGCCATCGCTTAAATTTCTTCACAACCAGGTTTCGATTCGCCACACCAAACGTTGCGATTTCAATGCCGTCTATTGTGGCGTTTCGCCAATAAAGTTGAGATATGTCAAAACTTGGTGATTCAGGGGAGCTCTTAAAGTGCTCGTTCTGCAATAAGAGCCGCAAACAGGTTGACAAACTTATTTCTGGGCCGCAGGTTTACATCTGCAACGAATGTGTTTTGCTCTGCGTTGAAATCGTCGAAGAAGAACGTGATTCAAGCGCAGCCCCGGTTGAAGAAATCGAGCTGCCAAAGCCTAAAGAGATTTTCGCTTTTCTTGATGAGTTCGTGATTGGCCAAGAGCAGGCAAAGCGTGCCCTGTCGGTGGCCGTTTATAACCACTACAAAAGAATTCGTTCTAGTGGCACACTGACCACAGCGGGCAAGGCTCACGACGCAATCGAGATTGCCAAATCGAACATCCTCATGATTGGCCCAACCGGTTGTGGCAAGACATATCTCGCCCAGACCTTAGCCAAGCGCCTAAACGTTCCGTTTGCCGTTGCAGATGCAACCTCGCTAACTGAAGCCGGTTATGTGGGCGAAGACGTTGAAAATATTCTTTTGAAACTTTTGCAAGCCGCTGACTATGACGTTAAGCGCGCTGAACAGGGAATCATCTATATCGATGAGGTTGACAAGATCTCGCGCAAAGCCGAAAACCCTTCTATCACTCGTGACGTTTCTGGCGAAGGTGTGCAGCAGGCCCTTCTCAAGATTCTTGAGGGCACTGTCGCCTCTGTGCCACCTCAGGGCGGTCGCAAACACCCACAGCAAGAGTTCATTCAGATCGATACCACCAACGTGTTGTTTATTGTTGCTGGAGCCTTTGCCGGCATCGAAGACATCGTGGCAAGTCGCGTTGGCAAAAAAGGCATTGGTTTTGGCTCTGAGATTCGCGACAAATCAACTGAAGTTGATCCATATAGCCAAGTTCAGCCAGAAGACCTTCGCAAGTTCGGTCTAATTCCAGAGTTCATTGGCCGCCTACCGGTTATCGCAAACGTTACGCCGCTAGACCGCACATCACTGATGCAGATTCTCACCGAGCCTAAAAACGCACTGGTCAAGCAATACCAGCGAATGTTCGAACTCGACGGCTTTGAACTCGACTTCGAAAAGGATGCACTTGTTGCTATGGCTGACCTTGCCATCGAGCGCGAAACTGGTGCTCGTGGTTTGAGAGCGATTCTCGAAGAGACCCTCGGGCCAATCATGTTCGATATTCCGAGCAACCCAAATGCTTGCAAAGTGGTAATCACTAAAGACGTAGTGATTAACGGCGGCGAGCCAAGATTGGTCGCCTTCAAAACTCTGAAGCAGTCAAAGAGCGCCTAGCCTAAGCAACTAAACAAAACGGGGGAACATTGTCTGAAATAACCTTTTGCCCGCAGTGTAGCTTTAGCTACCGCAATTCTGAGTACAGTGCCTGCCCTGACTGTCGACCAGACGAGGCGATGAAACCGCAGGTTCAATTCCAAAAACGCGATGCGTCTAACGACCGGGGCTTCATTCGTGACCGCATCGCGGATTCATCGCAACCAGTCGAGGTATCAATTAATAGCTTGCTTCGAGTGTCTGAGCAGATTGAGCAAAACACACGCAAAACAAAGCATGCTGTGCGTGCGTTCGTTTTGTTTGTCTTCTATCAGTTGGGTTTTACCACAACCGGTATTTTCTTATACAACATCGGCAGCCCCAATTTTCAGCAGTGCCTCGCTAACCAGCAACAATGTGAACCGATCTGGGGTTGGCAAATTCTCGGAGGTGTGATTCTCGTTATCGGCTTGATAGTTTCGAGCATCGTCGGCTGGTCTGAGATTCACAAGTCAGACTAGCTCTTGAAACAAGACTTAGGCCAAACCTCAAGAAAAGACCTCGAGACCGCAATCGCTGCAGTGCTCGGGTTCTTTAGTTTGAACTTCTAGTCGCGCTATTCGGCGGCCGGCACCTCAGCCAGCACAACGTCAACCACGGCAAGCTCGTCGGCCTCTGCTAGTGCAAGGTCTGCAATGTGACCAACGGCACGAAGGTCTTGCTCAAATAGGCGAACGCTTGAGAGCACAGCCGCTGGAGCCTGGAGTGTTGCCGAAACAACTTCTGCACGCATTGAAACCTTGGCATCACTCTTGGCTTTGCGAACGCCAAACAGGGCAACCTTTGCTAGATCAATCAGCCCGTGGTTGCTCGCGTCAAGGTCGCCAGCGAACTCGTCGGCGGTTGGCCAAGACGTTCGGTGAATCGAACCGGTTTGCCACCAAGACCAAACCTCTTCGGTGGCGTATGGCAAGAACGGCGCTAGCAGGCGCAACAGCGCGTGCAGAGCGCGTCGAAGCGCAAGAACAGCTGATGCCTGGCCTTCGGCGGTGGTGCCGCCCTGACCATAGGCTCGGTCTTTGACTAGCTCGAGGTGGTTGTCGGTGAAGTTCCAGAAGAACTGCTCGGTGAGTTCTAGAGCACGGGTGTGGTCATAATTCTCAAACGCTGCAGTTGCGTCGCGCACGACATCGGCCAAACCCAAAAGCAAGCTCTGGTCGATCGGTTCGCTAACAGTTGCATCAATCGCAGGAGCTTCAAATGAAAGAACGAACTTTGCGGCATTCAAGACCTTGAGCGCCAAACGACGACCGATCTTCATCTGACCGGTGTCGAAGGCTGCGTCGGTGCCGAGGCGAGCCGAGGCAGCCCAGTAGCGAACGGCGTCAGAGCCGTGTTCGACCAAAAGGTCTGTCGGCGTAACAACGTTGCCCTTCGATTTCGACATCTTCTTGCGGTCTGGGTCGAGAATCCAACCAGAAATTGCGGCATTAGCCCAAGGCAACTGGCCAGTTTCTTGCTCAGCACGCAGCACGGTTGAGAACAACCAAGTGCGAATGATGTCTTGACCCTGTGGGCGAAGGCTATAGGGGTAAACCAAGTTGTAAAGCTCTGGGTCGGCCAACCAGCCGCCGGCAAGCTGAGGGGTGAGCGATGAGGTCGCCCAGGTGTCCATAATGTCAACTTCGCCGATAAAGCCACCTGCCACACCGCGTTGAGCCTCGGTGTATCCACCAGGAACATCGCTCGATGGGTCAATCGGCAGGTCAGCAGCAGCTGGCACTAAAGGTGAGTCATAGACAATGTCACCGTTTGAATCAAGAGGATACCAAACCGGAATCGGCACACCGAAGAAACGTTGGCGCGAAATCAACCAGTCGCCGGTCAAACCATTGACCCAGTTTTCATAGCGAACGCGCATAAAGTCAGGAACAAAGTTCAGGCCCTTGCCCAGGTCAATCAAACGAGCCCGAAGTTCAGCGTCACGTCCACCATTCTTGATGTACCACTGGCGAGTCGAAACAATCTCGAGTGGTTTGTCGCCCTTTTCAAAGAACTTGACTGGGTGGGTGATTGGCTTTGGTTCGCCAACCATCTCGCCAGAGGCCTGCAAAAGTTCAACAATTGCCTGCTTGGCCGAGAAGATGGTCTTGCCAGCAATGGCATCCCATGCCGCAACGCCAGCTTCACTGGTGATAACGTCAGGCATTTCGCTGAGAATGCGACCATCCCAGCCAATAATTGCGCGGTTTGGCAGGTCAAGCTCGCGCCACCAAATGACGTCGGTCACATCGCCGAACGTACAAATCATGGCGATGCCAGAGCCCTTATCGATTTGGGCGAGGCGGTGAGCGACCACAGGAACCTCAACGTCGAACAGCGGAGTTCGCACGGTCTTGCCAAAAAGACCCTGATAGCGAGCGTCGTCAGGGTGTGCCACCAAAGCTACACAGGCTGCCAAGAGCTCTGGGCGGGTGGTCTCGATGAAAACCTTGCCACCTTCAACAAGTGTTGGGTCAGCGTTGAAGCCGAGGCGGTGATAAGCGCCTGGCTGTTCGCGATCTTCAAGCTCAGCCTGGGCAACAGCGGTTCTAAATGTGACATCCCAAAGCGTTGGTGCCATCGACTGGTAGGCCTCGCCGCGGGCTAGGTTATTCAAAAATGCCTGCTGCGAAACAGCCTGAGCTTTCGGTGAAATGGTCTGATAGGTCTGGTCCCAGTCAACCGAAGCGCCAAGTTGACGCCAAAGGGCTTCGAACTGCTTCTCATCTTCGGTGGTTAGCTTCACGCAAAGTTCAATGAAGTTGCGACGCGAAATCGCGATCTGATCGGCAGCCTTGCTGCTCTTGTTATCGCCACCCTCAAACGGTGGCTCAAAACCTTCAACATAAGGCAAGGTTGGGTCGCAACGAACGCCGAAGTAGTTCTGAACGCGTCGCTCGGTTGGCAAACCGTTGTCATCCCAGCCCATAGGGTAGAAAACTTCAAAGCCGCTCATGCGCTTGAAACGAGCCACCACGTCAGTGTGGGTGTAGCTAAAAACGTGACCAACGTGCAATGAACCAGACACAGTTGGCGGGGGAGTATCGATCGAATAAACCTGCTCGCGACTGACGCCGCGGTCGAAGCGATAGGTGCCATCGTTTTGCCAAACTAGACCCCACTTTTGCTCAAGGCCTTCGACACCAGCCTTCTCAGGGGTGGTGGCAGGTGCAAGATAGTTTGGTTTTGGCGCAGGGCTTGTGTTAGTCACTCGAAAACTCTCCAGAAATTTAGACTGTATAAGGTTAACATTGACTTTTGAAATCAATTGCTCGAGCCGCCACAGAAAGCTAAACATGTACCCAAAAAACAACCAAGATGCTGCGCGCGAGGGAGTCAACCCAAGCCCGAGTTTTCCGAAGGTTGAAGAGGGAATTCTGGCCTTCTGGAAAAGCGATAACACTTTTCAGGCGAGCATTGACCAGCGCCGCGACGCTGATGCACCCGAGTTTGTCTTTTATGACGGGCCTCCTTTTGCAAATGGCCTGCCGCACTACGGCCACCTACTAACCGGTTACGCCAAAGATGCTGTGCCACGCTTCAAGACCATGCAGGGTTACCGCGTTGACCGCCGTTTCGGCTGGGACACCCACGGTTTGCCAGCTGAAGTTGAAGCTGAGCGCCAACTCGGCATTTCGGGCCGCCCAGAAATCGAAAAGTTCGGCGTTGATAAGTTCAACGACTATTGCCGCACATCGGTTCTGAAATACACCAACGAATGGCGCGACTATGTCACACGCCAGGCTCGTTGGGTTGACTTCGACAATGACTACAAGACCCTCGACGCTCCATACACCGAAAGTGTTTTATGGGCTTTCAAAGAGCTCTATAAAAAAGGCCTCATCTATGAGGGCTTCAAAGTGTTGGCATATTGCTGGCGCTGCGAAACTCCTCTGTCAAACCACGAACTTCGCATGGATGACGAGGTCTATAAGAACCGCCAAGATCAGACGGTCACCGTCAGCTTTGGGGTTTTGCCTGGTCAAGCCGGCTTCGAGTCATTGGCTGGTGCAAAGTTTTTAGCATGGACGACTACTCCGTGGACGCTCCCTACTAACTTTGCATTGGCCGTTGGCCCAAAGATTGAATACGTTGTGGTTTCAGCCGGCCCGAACGGTGCTGGCGATGGTGGCGTTGCTGGCGAAGCACGTTACATTCTGGCCAAGAACCTCTTAGGCGGTTATGCCAAAGACTTGGGTTATGAGAGTGCTGATGAGGCAGCCGAAGGCATCCAAGCGTCATATTTAGGTGCAGATTTGGCTGGCATTCGCTATGAGCGCCTGTTTGAT
>CANFKN010000021.1 GCA_947447385.1 Microbacteriaceae bacterium | reverse complement strand
ACGTCGAATGCGTTAGCAATAGCTCTGACGTTGACAAGATAGGTCAAACCAGCAGCGCCTCTGTCTAGGGCGGCAAGTTGACAGCTGTTTTGCCCGAACACGGTGTCACAGCCTAGAACTTGGTCACCGCTTTGAACCTTGACGTTGTAGCCGGCCAAGCCATTGCCGCCGCCGGCTGCCGGCTCTGACCACGTGATGGTCAGATTGCGGCCGTCAACGAGAGTCTTTACGTCTCGAGGCACAGTCGGCGCAATCGGCCTGATGACTACTTGCCCCTCTAGAAGCGACGCAAAGTGATCTGGGTCGGCATCGACCTCGACGCGATAGTTGCAGATTCCCGCGTGAAGTGCGGTCAAACGACCCGAGCTGGCGTTAATGCTGCAAAAATCTGCCGATGACTGTGAAACTGAAAATTTCAGAGTTGCTGCCGTAAGGTCGCCAGATAATTCAACTGGCGTGAGCGGGCCAAAATTCTCGATACCCTGGGGGCTTGAAACGAAAGCCAGTCGGCGGTCTATAGGTGCATCGACCGGTGCGTTTGCTCCCTCCGACCACGCAGAAAGCTGTTGCTCGCCCCCATTAAAGCTCGCCCCTATTGCCTGAACTTTCGCTACATAGTTGTAGCCTTCAACCCCTCGATTTACCCCTGAAACCTTGCACTGGTAGGTGTCAGCGGTTGCTTCACAGGTGAACTTTTGACCAGGTGCCTCGAGCGTTATGTGATAGCCACTTAAGCCGTTGCCACCATCGTCAAGCGGTGCGCTCCAGCTGACTGTCACATCGCGGCCGTTCACAATTGCAGAAACCGCGCGGGGTTGTGAAGGAGGTGAAGCCAAGATCAGCGTGCTTGCGGTTATGTCAGTTGCTGCGTGGTCTGGGTCAGCTGCTATCTGGGCGCGATATTTGCAGAGGCCAACGCGCAAAGCCGATAGTTCGCCTGTCGAAGGGTTAACTCGACAAACCGAATCAGAATCTGCTTCAATCGTGAAAACCGGCGATGCAGATTGTTGATTACCCACAACAGCTAGGTTTGGCAGTGCGCCATAGTAGGTCTGGGCAGCGGGTGCGCTCTGCCAGGTCACGATGCTACTGATTGGGGCAGTCACTAAAGCTTCTACGGTGTCGCTGGCTGAAGATTCGATTGATTCCGCCGCCATGAACGGCTGGCCCAGCGCTCTCACAGAAACGCTGTAGGTGACTCCCGCCGACCCGCGAGTGACCGCTGAAATAACGCACTCGTTCAGAGGAGCTAAAACGGTGCACGAGTAATTTGCTACCCCTGAGAGTAGGTCAACGCGATATCCCTCAATGCCGTTTCCGCCGTCAGCAATGGGGGCGCTCCAGCTGATGGTGATGTTTCTGCCGTCAACGCTGGTTGAGACATTTAGAGGTTGAGACGGAGCTACCGGTGAAATTAGAGTTGAACCCTCGATAACGCCTTGGTGAAAGTCAGCGTCTGCGATGACTGTCGAGCTGAAATGACAGGTTCCTGCTCGAAGCGCAGTTAGTTGGCCAGTTTCAGGGTCAACACGACAAACCGCTTGCGAGTCAAAACGCACCGAATAGTTAGGCGTAACCCCGTTTAGGTCACCAGCGACTCTTAGCGCCGTGAGTGGCCCAAAGTTTGCTTTCTCTGGTGAGACCGACTGCCAAAATAGAGTTCTGGTCAGTGGAGCTTCGATTTGAGCTAACGCAGAGGCTGACGACGCAGAATAGAGCCCGGGCAAAGCATCAAAAGAAGCGTTTCGCGCTCTAACGGCCACATCATATGCCAACCCAGATTCGCCACGAGACACATCTTGCACGACACAAGAATTTTCTGTTGCTGGCACGTGGCAAACATAAGTGTTGCCTCCGCCATCGGCGGTCACATAGTAATCAGTCAGTGAAATGCCACCATCGTTCAGTGACGGGCTCCAACTTACGGTGATTTGTCGGCCGTCAACCTGAGCTGACACATCGAGTGGCGCGCTAGGTTGAACCGTTGTGATGTGGGTTGAGCCATACACGGCGCTGGCAAAAATGTCTGGGGTTCTAAAAATATCTGCCCGATAGTTGCAGTCGCCAGCTCTAAGCGCGGTTATTTCACCTGTATTGACTGCGACTGAACAGACATCGACCGAGTCAGCTAGAACGCTATAGACGACTGTGCCGAGTTGATTTGGTTCGGCAGCTTCAAGTGGTTTCAAAGCCCCAAAAGGCTCGGTCTGCGCTGGCTTGCTCTGCCATGCAAGGGCCGTGACCAGAGGAGCGTCAATGTGAACGGTTTCGGCTGCAGACTCAACCGAGATAAGGCCAGCCCTGCCGTCAAAAACGGCACCGTGCGTCACGCCGGTGATGCTGTAATCAAAGCCAGAATCACCGCGAGAGACATCTGAGATTATGCAACTTGTTGCAGGTGCTTGAACCTCACAGCTAAAACTGCTCACCAAGTTCGATGCAGTGAACACATAGTGACCGAGGTCATACCCGCCGTCATAAACAGGTGCATCAAAATTGACGGTGATGTTGCGCCCGTCAACTACGGCACTGGTGATAGTCGGAGCTCCTGGGGTAAAAGGTCGAATCTTCACCAAGCCGGTTGAAGTTGCAGCTCGGCGATCCGGGTCGGCAGCTACGTTTGCAACGAAATAACACATGCCAGAACGCAACGCGGTCAATGCGCCCGATGCAGCGTCAATCGAACAAACGTTAGTCGAGGCGGGATCAATCGCGTAGGTTGGAGTGGTTACGCCCAGAGAGTCCACGGCAGCCACCGAGCCTAATGGGCCAAAATCAACTTCTAGGGCTGGTGTCTGCGTGAACGTAGCCGTTCGATCTAGAGGCGGGTCAACGATTGCACTAATTGCAAGCGATGGTCTTGACACCAAACCCAGATCGGTGCGAAAAGCTTTTCCCACCGAGTTGGTGGTTATCGCATAACTAAAACCAGAGGTTCCACGTGAAACACCTCGTATCGTGCAGGTGAGTGCAGGCGACTGCGCGGTGCAAACATAGTCGCTGCCGCCGGCCGATGCTGTTGCGATATAGCTTGCGATTCCGGTGCCACCCTTATTGGCAGGTGCCGTCCAACTCACTGCAATATCGCGACCGGTTACTACTGCGCTCACCGTTCGGGGCTCCGAAGGCGTGACAGGTTTGATTACTGAGGTTGTGGTCAAGCTTGCTGCTAAAGCAAAAGTGTCTTCAGCAATCGATGCGGTGTATGTGCAATCACCAACAAAAATAACGGTAATGACGCCGGTTGTTGGGTTCACCGAACAGACGGCACTCGATGTGCCGGCGACTGAATATGTGAATCCAGTCGCACCCTCAGAGTCAACGGCTAGCAACGGCGGCAGCACATCGGTCAGACCTACGGCATCACTCGGGCGGGTCTGCCAAGTGATTGTTCTAGTGACTTTTGCCGACGATAACCCGGCGTCGTTGATAGTCCAACCAAAATTCGGTGCGGTCGCGCCGGTCAACGTGCTCACTGCCCCGGCAGCAGCCGAACTATATTTTGATGAGCCCGCATCAAACGAGATGCCCTTTGGGTTGGCGCTGTCAGCTGCCCACGCGATCAATGTGGCGTCATAGGTTCTCAGGTTCCATGAACCACCGGTGAAGAAGTTTGCCATGGTTGACGCCGCATGTGGACGCCAGGCCGCAACAGATTGTTTGAACCCCGTGGCGCCACGAAACGTTGAACTAAAGTTTGTGACTTTGGTGACATCCCAGTTTGAAACTAGCTGGTTGAAACTTGTTGCACCGGCAAACATTGAGCTCAGGTTTGTAGCCTTTGCCATCGACCACTTAGTGCCGCTGGACGCTAAGGAATTTTGTGCAAAGCTGCCATTTTCGCCATTATTGAAAGCTGTGGCGCCGGCAAACATCGAGCTGAAGTCGGTTACCGAAGATGTGTTCCACTGACTAATGTTCTGGTTAAAGCTAGTAGCCCCCGCAAATAAACCGCTCATTTCAGTGACGGTTGAGACATCCCACGCGCCAACATTTTGGTTGAACGCCGTTGCCCCTGAAAGCATTTGGCGCATCGATGTGACTCCCGCTGGCAAAGTGGCGGGCAGGCTTATCAGCGATGATGCACCCGCAAAAGCGCCATTTAGGCTCTTGATGCCGAGCGCCCCAAAAGTTGAAACCGAGGTGATCAGGTCTGAACCTTGATAAGCCGAACCGTTTCCAAACTGCGTAAAGCTCGTGCCGTCGATTTTCACTGTGTAAGTGCCGGCGGTTGGGTAGGTGTGCGAAATGAAGCCTGCAGAAGATGTCACGGCTGAAACGTCACCTGGGCTCGAACTCCACGTGACCTGAATTGAGTTGACAGTGCCGAAAATCGGTAGAGATATTTGTTGGTTTGCAGAACTTGTGGCCACCGTTAGTTCCATGCCTGCCACAGGTGCGGCCTGTGCTGATACGCCGGGAACTCCCGCCATTTGCGCCAGCAAAAGCACCAGCCACACTTTGACCAATCTGGCCCTCAACACGGGCTTCACGCCGAAGCTCCCTGAACTAGCGCATCAAACCGTGTCTTCGAGTCGATTCTCTTGATCGTCCAGCTCTCGCAGACGGCTGAAAAATAGCTGCTGCCCAAACCGCTATTGCGTTCTTTGGCTAGACCTACACCATTGTCGATGACCGTTACCTTTATGCGCTTGTGCGCGCCAGCCGATTTCGAAACTCTGA
Organism: Microbacteriaceae bacterium; assembly: GCA_947447385.1. GTDB lineage: Bacteria > Actinomycetota > Actinomycetes > Actinomycetales > Microbacteriaceae > Rhodoluna. Next base: position 8,010 of record CANFKN010000021.1, on the reverse strand, counting down.
TTGACACTTCACTCGCCTTGCCATGCAGTCGCGAGTTGAGAAGAGCCTCTTCAATGATTGAAGCGACTTGGTTCTCGAGAATGGAATCTCTACTCAACGCGGCGGTCGCGGTCGGTTCGACTTCGAAGAGTATTTCGAGAAGACCAGCCCATTCAACCTCTAGCTGTGCTGCCAATTCTGAAAGTGATTGGTGAGGGGCGTCTGGAGATAAGCCTTTTAACTCTTCTTCAATGGTGTCTAACAGCTCGGTTAGACGTTTGACCTGTTTGGTCTTTTCACGTCCTTTGATTTCACCCGTAGCAAGCTGGCCGAGAATAAACGAGACCAAGGCGAGCCGCCCCTGAATCTTGCTGTGAATAAACCTCGAGAAGCCGTCGCGAATAGAACTTGCCTCAGCGCGAATTCGATTAAGCAGTCGATTTGTGGCTACCTCAGCTGATTCAAGCTTGGCACTCACTTCGAGGTGATAGCGATATGGGTAGCTAAGAAGGAGCGAGCACAAAACAACTACAAAGGCATACACACCGATCGAGCTTTGTTCATACCTATTGTTCAAAGCCGCATCAACGGCAGAAGCAACAATAATCGGCGCTAGAAAGCTGATTGCCATGATTAGTGAACGAGAGACGATACCCGCATGAAAATAGATGTGGTTGAGACGAATAGAAAGGTCTGCGGCAAACCACACGACCAAACCTTCAATTACCAACAGCCACCAAGCGCTGTCAGGGCGGGTAATAAACCCAAACGCCACGAATATCCAAGCCTCAAGAAAGGCATTCGCTGGGCGCAAAGAACCAGCAGCAAAAAGGCTCTGCCGATAGAAGCTTTGAACGCCTTTGAGCTCAAGCGGTCGCACTTCGATTTCGTTTGCCGCAATTAGGTGGCTAAGTTGTCTCACTTCAGAAGATGTGAATTCTCGAACACGTTCGGCAAAATCTGATAGCTTGCCCTTAAAGACTCGCTTCTCAGTGAGGGTCGCAACTTCAAGTTTTATGCGCTCGAATCCTGGCTTAAGTGAAGCCGCAATCTGGTCGCTGAACTTTTGGCGAATTGAAACATAGTAATCGTCTGCACTTTCAAGCAGCACTTGCTGTTGGGCGAGCGAGCTCGCCAGATTGTTTGCCCGGTCTATGGCTAAGAACGTCAGGCAGATCCCAAACAACAGGGTCGCGCCGATTGGAATCGATCCAATGGCGTGAATGACCATCGAAATGGGCATGGCAAGTCTTTGACTTCTCAAGTTCTCAGGGCCAAGCAAAAACACTGCCGAAGCGCTCAAAGCTACGTCAGATAGCATCCACACAACGACTGAAACAACAGTGTTTGGTGCAGAGGTGAATCGGTTTTTCAGCACTGTAATGCTGGCGAGATAAAGGGGTAGCCCTGAAAACAAATAAGCCACTAGCAGACTCGGCAATAGGTGGGTCAAATAATGTTCATGGTTCGAAAGAAACCTTTGATCCATGACCACAAGTCGCATTGGCGCAATGCCGACCCAAAATTTCCATGACAAAACCCAGCGGCCGAGGTTTTCAGGAAAACGAAAACCCACAATCGCTTGCCACCAGTGTTTTGCGAAATTCACCGACTTGTGACCTTGCCTTCGATCCACATCCGAGTTGCCAAAACTCGCACGTTGTTATCTTCGTCTGGCTTGAGTTGTAGAGCTGCGAAAGTTCGTTGAACTAGCCCCTCGGCGGCGCGAATGGTTATGCCCAGTGCGGTTGCGATTGCAGCATTTGATTTTCCGGCAGCGATTAGCTTGAGAACCTCAGCCTGGCTCTTTGAAATTTGCACCCTTGGCTCGGCTTCGCTTGGTTGCCTTTGAGCCTGCACTGATAGCCCTCGGATTGACTCTTCAACAGCCAGTTTCAGCGCTGCGCCGCCGGCAACGTCTGCTTTGACAAGATAAACCGTGTCTTTTGGAATCTCAGAGCCACGGTTTAGAGCCAGAGTAGGCGATGAGTGCGAAGTGAGAACCACGCGACCAATCCACGGATACTCCGCTTCGAGGTGACGCAAAAGCTCGCCGCCGTCTGGCCCCCCATTGAAGTTCAAGTCAGTGATCACTGCGTGGGGGTCGAATGCTTCTATTTGGCTGACCGCATCTGAGACGGTTGAAACACCTAGAACTGACGCCCAATGTTGCATTGATTCGCCCAAAATCGTAAGCGAAAACTCGTCGTCATCAACTAGCATTACGCGAAGCTCTTTAGTTGTCTTTGACATCTTCAACCTCTTCGAAATAGCTAACATAAGTGGGTTTCGGCGTGGCAAGCTTTGTGGTCAAAAGCTCAATCTGCGCCTTTAAATCTGGGATGTCCTCGACCAGATCTTTCAGAACCTGCTCTCGAGCTTTCGAAGCATTCATTGCGCTTTCAAGCCACGCGATTAGAAGGTAGGCGATGATGAGTCCGAGCGCTACCTGCCCCAACAGAGGTGCTGAAGGCGATTGTGCCATTAGCAGAGGAAACCCCAACCCGGCATAGTGATCAATCATGATGCCGGTGATGTTGTCGGCGCGAGTTTCAAAGGTATCGTTCATTGGATTGTTGTCACCCTTGGTGGTGAACATGAGCCCAATGTCTGAGTTTCTAACTGAAACGACTCGGTGCAAAATGGTGTTTGGCAGACCGAATTGTTTTTGAGAGGCCGCCGTGATATTCAGCCTGACTACGTCACCAGTTTTGATCTTTGAAGGTTCGATGCTTTTGACGAGCGCTAAGTCACCCTGATATAGCACCGGGTTCATGGAATGGCCCACAGTTGCCGTGAACGGGGTCGCCGTGCCAAGCACCACCATTAGACCGACAAAACCCAACGCGAGTGACAGCACGAAAAGGCCCAGCACCCAAGAAATAATGCGCGAGATAATTCTCGATTTCTTCTTGGCATGCTTTGCCTGAGCGATCTGCTCCCGACGCGTCACCAAATCATCTGCCTAACTAAAAAGTAGTTTTGGCCGCTCGATGCATACGCGTCGAGCGGCCAAAACTTGTAGCTTCTAATCTCTTGGCATAAAGCCTAAATCAAACTAGTTGACCGCGGTGAATGCTTCGCTGATTGGGGTAGCAGTGAACAAGAACTGCGGGGTGATTCCCTGAATGGTGCCACCGTTGCTGCCGCTGATGTTGTTCATGGTTGCAAAGTTGCCGCCAGCTTCAACGGTTACTACGTAGTCAAGATCCTGCGACACGTTGTAGTCGGTAGCTGCTGTTGGAACGGTGAATTCAAACTGGCCAGTTTCGCAGTCGATGTAGTAAGGCTCACCGGTGTCAACACCGAGGCGCAAAGGAGTGATGTCTGTCCAGCTGCCACCAGTGTTGGTTGACTTCCACAAGCGAAGGGGAATCAAGCATGAGCGGTATACAGTGCGAAGGTCAGCAATGTTGGTGATGTTTCCCTTGATGAAGAGTGATGAAACAACGTTGCTGTTAACGCCACCGTCCTCTGCCAAGGTGCCACGGTTGGTGTCAACAGAGTTTGACGAGCTTGAACGTGCGTTGATGAAAACAAGGTCACCAGGCTGGTTGATTGTCGAAGGGTAGCCCTGAACACCATTTGAAACCTGGGTCCACTGTGGCAATTCGCCGTACTTGGTGTCAACAGCAACAGTCGTTGCGGCGCGGCCCATAACGGTCGAGGTTGCGTTCCATGAGTCAGCGAGGCTGGTCGCGTCAGTTGCCGGAACAATGTAGTTGACCTGCTCAACGTCTGCCTGAATGGTGTTGACGTTTTGGCCAAATGTGAATGATGATGCTGAGACGCCAGCTACGGTCAAAACTGCGACCGGAACCGCTACGAATAGCAAGAACTTTGATTTGATAGACATGTTGCCCCTAAGTTGTCGATGCGGGTAGTGCTGTTATCTTAGGGAGCTCATGTTAACGACATATGTTAACTTGCGAACCGGTGTGCGGTTATTACGCAGGTTTTCGATTGTCCGATCAAAATCAAAAAGGCGGATGCCCCACTAAGGAGCATCCGCTTTTTGTTTAGGGCAATCTGATCGAACTGTCTCGAGTCTATTCGCCTTTCGGTTTAATTTGGTGCGTTGAAGTTGATGCTTATGCTTCCATCGGTTCCCGCCGGGCTAATCGCGACGTAGATTCCTGTGAATGAATTGCTTCCGTCTGCGATTGTTGTAGGCATGTATACGCGTGGATCCCACGACGCCAATTCAGTCAAAGTGACTGTATAAGGGCCTGAATAGGCATCTTGCGTGCCAATCCAATCACCGGTAATCAGAAGCATGTATGGATACATGGCTCCAGCCAAAACAGTGATTTTATAAGTGCCGTCAGCAGTCATCGTCACAGTTTTGTCATTCGTAGGGTCAGCTACGTCGGGGAATCTAATGGAAGCCCAAGCGCTGCTGAACGGGCCGGCATCTAAGGTGCCCACATTTATCGTTAGCTCATAGGTCCAAATTGCATACAGCGTCACGTCGGCGTATAGCGCATAAGTATCTTCTGGGTAATAGTACGTTCCCTGCGCATTTGCTTGAGTGTTCCAACCCCAGAAGTGAGAGCCGTTTTCAGCGATGTAGTCGTTGTAGTCAACAGAAACATCGCCTTCGCCAGTCTGAGTGTGGCTCGTCGAATTCGTGTCACTGTGATCTGGGTTTGCATCGTAGGTAATTGTGAATGTTGGCCCAACAGGCGGCACTACATCAGTTTCGAACTGAACCGTAATGGTGTGGTTCTTGGTGACCCAGTTAAACGTGTAGCTACTGATAGCGCCCACCGATTCACCGTCAACTAGCACATCGAAGATATAGTAGTCAGTCGCCGGGGTGAAGTCGTAGGTCTTACTGTCTGCTGCATCGACCGAAGTGTCACCTACAGAGCTGATCGTTCCCGAGCCATAATCAACGCTGGCGTTGATGTTAAAGGTGGTGAACTCTTTGAAGTAGACATAGATTTCGTGGTAACCCTGCACATTTTCGATGGTGAAGCTTGAGCCACCGCCCATGTTGTCGCCGTCAAACCAGATGCTGTCAACATACCAACCGTCATCTGCGGTGATGGTGTAGGTGACATCGTCGCCACGCCATACTTGATAGTCATATTCAGGATCAATCGTTCCGCTACCTGACGAAATTTCTGAGTAAACCCAAACCTTTTTCGTTTCAAAGGTGACATAGATGTCGTGCGGCTCGGTGACGCTTGTGAATGTGTAGCTGGTGAGTGAGCCAAGTGAGACTCCGTCAACAAACACCTCTTTGATTCGCCAGCCGCTGTCAGCAGGTGCGAAGCTGTAGCTCTGGTCATTACCTTCGCCAACTTCGGTGCTGCCGTCAATGCTGATTGATCCCTGGCCAGAATATACAGAAGAAGTCACGGTGTAGGTAGGGCCAACCACAGGGTCTGCTTCGAACTGTACATAGATGTTGTGATTGCGACGAACGTTTGTGAACGTGAACGTCGTGATCGCACCCTTAGAGACGCCATCAACGACAACGTCAACAATGTGATTGCCAGACGTTGGGGTGAAGGTGAAGGTTTTGTCGGAGGTAACTGCAACAGCGATTTCGCCTGATTCAGAGATCGAACCGTCGCCATAGTCAACACCCGCGTTGATTGTGTAGTCGCGAATAAGCTCGAAGCTCACCCAAATCTCATGCGCACTCTTCACGTTATAGAAGGTGTAAGAGTTGACTCCACCCACTGACGTGCCATCAACAGTCACGTCATAGACGTAATAACCTTCGTCAGGTGTGAATTCATATGTTTGGTCATCACCGTTATAAACCGTGTGGTAACCGCTCGGGCTTACTGTGCCATAACCATAGTCAACATCGGCAAAGAGGTCGTAGGTGTTGGCCTCGAATTCAACAGAGATAGTGTGGTCTGCTGTCACGTTGGTGAAGGTGTAGGTGTAGAAGGCGCCGATTGAAACGCCGTCAATCACAACGTTGCTAACGAAGGAGTTAGCGTTTGGTGTAAATGTGTAGGTCTTGTTGCTGCCAGAGGCTAGAGAGGTTACTCCGCTGTTGTTGATGCTACCTGGGCCAGAGTTCACTCCGGCTGTGATGCTAAAGCCCAAGACGAAGCTCACCCAAATGGTGTGATTCTCAACAACATTGCTGAAGGTATAGCTGCTTGCGTTAGCAACCAACTCGCCATCAACATAAATGTCATTAATCACATAACCAGCATCAGGAGTGATCGTATAAGTCTTGCTACCACCACCAGAAACCGTGCTGTCACCAGAAGAACTAATCGTTCCACTGCCATAGTCAACACCAGCAGTGATCGTATAAGAACCCAACATGAAACTGACCATGATGGTGTGGTCAGCAACAACGTTGCTGAAGGTGTAACTCGAAACCGACGTTACGAGGTCGCCATCAACATAAAGCTCATTAATCACATATCCGGCATCCGGCGTGATCGTGTAGGTCTTGCTGCCACCACCAGAAACATTGCTGTCGCCAAGAGGTGTGATGGTTCCGCTACCAAAGTCAACGCTGGCACTGATCGTGTAAGAACCCAGACTGAAGCTCACCATAATGGTGTGGTCTGCAACAACGTTGCTGAAGGTGTAGCTCGAAACCGAAGTCACAAGGTTGCCATCAACATAAAGCTCGTTGATCACGTAGCCCGCGTTTGGCGTGATTGTGTAAGTCTTGCTGCCACCCGAGTTGACTGTGGTGTCACCGACAGAACTGATAGTTCCACTGCCAAAGTCAACGCTGGCATTGATCGTGTATGAACTCAGAACGAAGCTCACCATGATGGTGTGGTCAGCGACAACGTTGCTGAACGTGTAACTCGACGAGTTTGAAACGAGCGAACCGTCAACATAAATGTCGTTGATTCGATAGCCCGCATCAGGATTGATCGTATAAGTCTTGCTAGACCCATAGTTGACACTCGTGGTGCCGCTCGAGCTGATAGTGCCACTGCCATAGTCAACACTCGCAACGATGTTGTAGGTGTTGATCGCAAAAGTTGCCGAAATGGTGTGAATCGCGGTCACGTTGGTGAAGTCATAGCTTGTCACTGCGCCAACCGAATTGCCATCGACCAAGACGTTGGCTACGTGATAGCCGACGTCTGGCGTGATTGTGTAGCTTTGGCCGAGGCCAGAATAAACGTTTGTCGTGCCGCTCGGCGTGACGGTGCCGTGCGCGCCAGAGGTCGCAGTGATGCCATAGCTGTTCGCAACAAAATTCGCGAGGATGCTGTGGTTCGCACTCACATTGCTAAAGGTGTAGGTGCCTGCCGTGCCGACTGAGTTGCCATCAACAAGCACTGACAGAATCTGAAAGCCGCTGTTTGGCGTGAAGGTATAGACCTGGTTGCCACCCGAGCTTACTGTGGTGGTGCCGGCTGGGCTGATTGTGCCACCTGCGCTGGCTGAGGCTGCGATCGAATATGTAGTTGGTGCCGACGAACCGGTTGGCTTCACCGAGTTTGATTCATCTGACCAGGCACCCCAGTTGCCAGTTTTTTTGGCTGAAACCTCAAAGGTGTAGCTTGTGCCAGCGGTTAGGGGTGAAACGCGCAAACTAAGCGCCGCGGTTGTCGTCGCGAATGTCGTCCAGGCTTTGCCCTTATTGCTTGAATAGCGCACGCGATAGGTCAAGCCACTCGCACCCTTAGGCGCTTTGTAGCTGACAGTGGCCGACAACACACCGGCCACCGCAGTTGGGTGTGAGATTGAAAGTGACGATGAGCTGTTCGAATCGCCGGCAGAGCTCGAAGAAGCCGAGCTTGCTGGTGCTGCACTGACGGCAGACGCTGTCGAGACCGCTGAGCCCAGCGCCATCGACAGTGCTAGTGCAATTGCAAGCGAGCTACGAACAGAACGATACGATTTTAATAATCTCATTTAGACATCTTATCTAGAGAACCTGTCTGGCCCTAGTGATTTCGCGCCTTAAGCTAAGAAGCTTAAGCTTGTAAACATGAAGACTCACCACCCAACTCGCGATGCTTTGGTCGCAACTGTTGTGCGCCTTCTAGAGAGCTCGCAACCCCAGGACATAACACTCGATTT
>CANFKN010000020.1 GCA_947447385.1 Microbacteriaceae bacterium | reverse complement strand
GTCAGGTTCTTTCTCGAACAAGAGGGCTTCAAGAAGATCTTGCTCGAAGTCGGACCAACCTTGGTGCAGCTTTGGTTGGCTGCCGGCGCAATCGATGAAGTTTGCCTAACAATCACTGGCGTTCAGCGCCCGTCAGCTGAGCGAGTGTCGTATTTGCCGCGTGATTTCGTGTCTAAGGGCTCTCAGACCCTGCTTAGCAGTTTTTACAGCGATGACCAAAAGTCGCGCTTTGAGCGAATTGGTTTAGGTGCTTAGGTAAGTTTTTTGACGAAATCAGCTATCGCTTTTTGATAGGTGTCGATGTCGAAGTTATATAGTTTGCAGTGCCTCGCCCCCTCGAATTCGACGAGCGTGACAGTGTCTGGCAGGGCATCGGCAAGGTCACGGCAAGGTTCAATCGGAATGTAGCCGTCATCTCGGCTGTGAAGCAGCAACGTTGGTGTTTCGAGGTAGTTCGAAATGGCCGAAACTTCGAAATGCGCAAAGTCAATGGGTGCATTTAGACCTATCGACGAAGCAAGTTTTGCATCTTTGAGAAACGCCTCTGCGAGTGAAACCCAATGTTGTGGTGCTCCCACCAAACTGGCCTGAAGTGAGGTAGTTTCGCGCCAACTGATAACAGGTGAATCAAAAATAAACCCATTGATATCTCGAGCAAACGCGGAATGCTTGGCCATTTGAAGGCTCACTGCTGCGCCGTAGGACCACGCGAAAACCACTATTGGCCCAGCGCCGCAGGACTTCGCAAATGCGACAGCTGCTTCAAGATCGACCCATTCTGAGGTGCCGAGGCCAAGGGCTCCTCGCTGAGCTTTGCCATTCTTGAGCGCCGAACCATCGTTGCGATAACTGATCGCTAGATTTGTGAAACCCAAATCGCTGAACTGTGCAAAGTTCCTAGCTGTTTCAGCCTGGGAGGCTCCCCTACCGTGTACGTGAATCGCCCAAGAGTCTGAGCCAGAACTTTGCATCCAGGCCGGCAGGGTCCATCCGTCGTTGGTTTCGATCTCGACATGTTGTATGTTGTCGGCGAAATCTTGCGGTGAGGTGCCCAACCAACCAGAGATCCATCCACCAACGGCGTTTCTAATGTCAGCCCCTTGAACACTTGAAATGTGTCGCACAACCGTTGCACTTGAACTTGATTCATCGATTGCACCGAGCAGAGCATGGCCCAACTGCTTGTAATTAGCTCTCAAAGAAGGTTGCAACGGCGACCACTTGTAACCCGCATAAAACCTGAGAGAGTAAAGCCCAGGGTTTCCGGCCAACTCGGTGTCAGCGTTTCTTGGCAGTTTTGCCAGCCCGTTTTCGAAGCGAAATTTGAATTCAATCGGGCGGTGCTTTTTCAGTCTCAACAAACGCAACGCCACTCGTCGCGCGAGGGCACGTTCGAAGAGCTTTCGGAGCATTTCGTGTCGCTTTCTTTGCGGCGTGGCAGCAAGTGGTTTTGACCGCTCACTCTTAATGTTATTGAGTGATTGAAATTGAAATCGACTCGGGTGCTTCTGCCGAGTTCAGACTAGCGGCCCAGACCTTTAGAAACGCAGCTTTGCGCTCAGAACTTGGTGTCGTTCAGATTTCAGCACCTCAAAATTTGGCCGCTGAGGCAATCGCTTTCGCAGCTAACATCGAGACAGAAGCGACCGGCGCCCATGGTGACCTTGGAACCGGTCGGTTTATCTTGCTACACGAAGCGCTCGAGCAAGAGCAATGGGGTGGTTGCTTTCGAATCGTTTGTTTCGCAAAGTCACCGTTAGAAACTGACCTTGGCTCAGATGCCCAGATGTCAGAAGTTAGCTGGGATTGGCTAACCGAATCTTTGACCCGACACGATGCACGATTTGCCTATGAGGCGGGAACAGCAACGAGGATCATCTCTAGTGGCTTCGGTTCTCTTGCAGGGCAGAGCGATCACGCAGAACTCGAAATGCGCGCCTCTTGGAGCCCTGTAGATGACGACATGGCAGCACACCTTGAGGCCTGGCAAGACTTGGTATGCATCATGAGCGGTTTTCCGCCCGTTGTCGAGGGAGTCACTGCTCTCAAGGTTAATCGCTAGGCGGCCATAACGATGAACGATATTGCTAGCGAAAACAATTCTGAGATAGAAACCACCAAGCCCGAACTAGAGTTGCTCAAACAGCCCCGAGAGCCTCGTGTGATTTACGTGGATACCGCCGAAGGCCTGACAGAGGCTGTTACCAGTCTGGCAGCTGGCAAAGGCTTATTTGCGGTTGATGCTGAGCGCGCTAGCGGGTTCAAATATTCCCAAAGAGCCTATCTAGTGCAAGTGCATCGCCTGGGAACACCGATTTTTCTGATTGACCCTGCTGCTATCGCGCCGCAGCTAGCTGATGCGCCGAGCGCCTTTTCAGAGTTGGCTGTTGTGATGAAATCAGCCGCGTGGATTCTTCACTCAGCAAGTCAAGATTTGCCTTGCCTTCGCGAATTGGGAATCGAATGCCCAGAACTTATCGACACCGAACTTGGTTCGCGCATTGCAGGCTTTGATCGTGTTGGTCTTGGTGCAGTGTGCGAGCGCCTACTAGGTTTGCGCCTGGCAAAGGAACACTCTGCCGTCGATTGGAGCATCCGCCCTCTTCACAGCGACTGGTTGAACTACGCCGCGCTAGACGTTGATGTCTTACCAGAGATGCATGACGCACTTATCGCAGAGCTTAAATCTCAAAAGAAGCTCGAATGGGCACGTCAGGAATTTGCCCATGTTCTAAAGATGAGAAGTCGCGACCCAAAAATAGATCGTTGGCGAGGCATGACTGGAATGCAGAATTTGCGAGACCAGCGATCATTGGCTATTGCTCGTGAAATGTGGCTTGCTCGTGAGGCGGTTGCCGTTGACCGAGACGTTTCGCCTGGTCGATTGATTCCCGACCACTCTATTGTTGCGGTAGTTCAAAACCCACCAAGAACAAGACCCGAGCTGGCGGGCTTCAAGGCCTTCACTGGGCGGGCTCGTAGCACTTTTCTTGACACCTGGTGGAACGCATTGCAAAAAGGCCTTACAACTAGGGACCTACCACCGGTTAAATTGCCGGCGGTCGGAATTCCAAACCACCGAAACTGGCCGGCCCGCTACCCTGAAGCTGCGGCAAGGTTAGAAGCTGCTAAGGCCGTCATCGCGGCACTGAGTGAAAAGCATAAGGTTCCCGCCGAGAATTTGCTGAAACCCGACACCATGCGCGAGCTTTGCTTTTCGCCACCTGCACCCGCTGACCTTGCTTCAATCGTGGGCGCGTTGCTAGAACTTGGAGCCCGTCATTGGCAGATTGAACTTGTCGTGCCTGGCTTCGTAAAAGCTTTGGCTGCTAAACCGGCCGAAAGTAGCCCTGAGGGCTCCGCAATAGCGTCTGAAGGCAGTGCTATCGAAGCTAGCCCTGAATCTGCTGGCTAACTGAACTTTCGTCTGGCAAAGGTCGTGCGTGAGGAACGCGAGCGCCAAGCACCTGCGCGACGATGTCGTGAGCGATCTGCTGTGCGGTTAGCCCAACGCGCTCCATGATTTCGTTGCGACTCGCGTGCTCTAAGAACTCATCTGGCAAACCGACCTCGTTGAGGGCTGTATCAACTTGGGCAGCACGCATTTCTTGGCGCACGCGCGTGCCGATGCCTCCAACTCGAATTCCATCTTCGATAGTTACAACCAGGCGGTGAGCAGCCGCAAGCTCGACAACTGACTTCGCTACCGGAATCACCCATCTCGGGTCGATAACAGAGCTGCCGATTCCGTGGGCTTTTAGAAGGTCTGAAACTTGAAGCGCTACCGAAGCCATTGGGCCAACCGCGACCAGCAAAACATCCTTCGCCGGTGATTCAAGCAGAACATCGACTCCGTCCGGCAAACGCCTTAGAGCTTTGATTTCGCTGCCTGCTGTTCCCTTTGAAAAACGGAGGACGGTCGGGGCATCGTCAACAGCAACAGCTTCGTTCAACTCTTCGCGCAAGCGAATTGCGTCGCGTGGCGCTGCGATTCTGATGCCAGGAACGATCTGCAACAGAGCTAGGTCCCACATTCCGTGGTGGCTTGCGCCGTCTGGGCCAGTCACTCCGGCGCGATCGAGAACAATCGTTACACCTGCCTTGTGAAGGGCAACATCCATGAGAACTTGGTCGAAGGCGCGGTTGATGAATGTCGCATAGACAGCAACAACGGGGTGAAGCCCTCCAAAAGCCATGCCAGCTGCTGACGTTAACGCGTGCTGTTCGGCGATGCCCACGTCAAACACTCGGTCTGGAAACTTTTCAGCAAAACGGTGAAGCCCAACTGGAATCAACATTGCACCGGTGATGCCAACCAGGTTCGGTTTGTTCTCAGCAATCTTTAGAACTTCTTTGCTGAACACCGAAGTCCAAGACTCCCCCGACGAAGCTTCAACGCTCTTGCCGGTCTCTGGATCGATTTGACCCACGGCATGCATTTGGTCCTCATCGTTGAGCTGCGCAGGGTTGTAACCCTTGCCCTTTTCGGTGATCGTGTGAACAATCACAGGGTTCTCATAGCGCTTTGCTTGCCGCAAGGCTTCTTCGACAGCTGCCAAGTCGTGACCATCGATTGGGCCAATGTATTTGATGTCTAGATTTGGGAACATTCCTTTTGGAGCGAAAGTTCCGAGCAAACCTTTGCCTGCGCCACGTGCTGTTGAATAGGCAAGTCGGCCGAAAACGCCAAAGCGGTCAAAGAAGTTTTTGCTGACACGATATGCCTTGGCATAGGCCTTTTCAGTGCGAATTCCATTGAGATAACGAGCTAAACCGCCGATTGTTGGCGCATATGAGCGCCCATTGTCGTTCACAACGATGACTAGACGACGATCGTTGTCGTCTGTGATGTTGTTTAGTGCCTCCCAAGTCATACCTCCGGTCAAGGCGCCGTCGCCCACGACGGCAACGACCCATCGGTCATTCTGGTTGGTGAGCTTATAGGCCTTTGCAATGCCGTCAGCCCATGACAGCGAAGAGGATGCGTGCGAGCTCTCAACGATGTCGTGTTCAGATTCGCTTCGTTGAGGGTAACCAGCGATGCCGTCTTTTTGACGTAACGTGCTCAGGTCTGAGCGCCCGGTAAGCATTTTGTGAACATAAGACTGGTGACCGGTGTCGTAGATAATCGAATCTTTAGGCGACTCAAAAACTCGGTGAATCGCTACTGTTGTCTCAACAACGCCCAGGTTTGGGCCTAGGTGGCCACCAGTTTTGGCTACGTCAGCGATTAGGCTCTCGCGAATTTCCAAACATAGCTGACTGAGTTCAGTCGGCGTTAGGCCGTCGAGGTCTCTGGGGTTTGAGATGTTACTGAGCAGACTCATAGTGATTAGAACTTTATCGTTTAGAAAGTTATTCCAACAGCCCGCTCTTGCGAGTCTGGCCGCTAGGCGACCAGACTGCGAAGAACATACTGCAAGATTCCGCCGTTGCGGTAGTAGTCAGCTTCACCCGGTGTATCAATGCGAACGACCGCGTCGAACTCGATAACGGGCTTGCCAGCTGCTGAGTTTGCCGATGGTGAAGCTACAACGCGCACGGTGCTTGGTGTAACCCCATCATTCAGTGCCTCAACACCAGTGATTTCAAAAACTTCAGTGCCGTCGAGGCCGAGGCTGTCAGCGGTTTGACCGGCAGGGAACTGCAACGGAAGCACACCCATGCCGATTAGGTTGCTGCGGTGGATGCGCTCGAAGCTCTCGGTGATCACTGCGCGCACGCCTAGAAGACTTGTTCCCTTGGCTGCCCAGTCACGTGATGAACCCGAGCCGTATTCCTTGCCGCCAAGAATTACGAGCGGTGTGCCGGCTGCCTGATAGTTCTGTGATGCATCGTAGATAAACGCTTGCGGAGCACCATCTAAGGTGAAGTCGCGAGTGTAGCCACCTTCGACGTCGGTTAGCAGTTGGTTGCGAAGTCGAATGTTTGCGAAGGTTCCGCGAATCATCACTTCGTGGTTGCCTCGGCGAGAGCCATAGCTGTTGAAGTCAACACGTGACACACCATTTGCGGTCAAGTACTGACCAGCCGGTGAGTCGGCCTTGATTGAACCCGCTGGGCTGATGTGGTCGGTAGTGACTGAGTCGCCAAGCTTTGCAAGAACTCGCGCTGCGTGAATGTCGGTCACTGCCGAAGGCTCGCGCTTCATGCCCTCAAAATAAGGTGGTTTGCGAACATAGGTTGACTTAGGGTCCCACTCGAAAGTTGCTCCAACAGGTGTCGGTAGTGACTTCCAGCGGGAATCGCCCTCAAAAACGCCTGCGTACTGAGTCTTGAACATCTCAGAGTTGATCGAGCTGTCGATGGTGTTCTGAACCTCAGTTGGTGTTGGCCAGATGTCAGCTAAGAACACGTCGTTTCCGGCGTGGTCTTTGCCAAGGGCCTCGTTCTCAAAGTCGAAGTCCATCGTGCCCGCGAGTGAATATGCGATGACTAGCGGTGGCGAAGCCAAGTAGTTCATCTTCACGTCTGGGTTAATGCGACCTTCGAAGTTTCGGTTACCCGAAAGAACAGCTGTAACAGCCAAGTCGTTGGCATTGATTGCAGCCGAGATGTGTTCGTCAAGTGGGCCTGAGTTGCCGATGCACGTGGCACAGCCATAACCAACAAGGTTGAAGCCGAGTGCGTCAAGTGAGGCAGTTAGGCCGGCCTTCTCGTAATACTCGGTGACAACCTTCGAGCCAGGAGCCAACGAGGTTTTAACCCACGGCTTAGCCTTGAGACCTTTTGCGACAGCCTTTTGAGCCAGCAAGCCAGCAGCCAACATCACTGAAGGGTTTGAAGTGTTTGTGCAAGAGGTGATCGACGCAATGGTCACATAGCCGTGGTCGATGCTGTAGTCGCTGCCTTCAACGGCGGCCGGGTTGCTCGCTGCTGGTGCGTAGGTTGGCAGAACCTGCTCGAACTTAGCCTTGGCTTCAGCAAGAACGATTCGGTCTTGCGGGCGCTTCGGGCCGGCGATTGAAGGCACTACTGTGCTCAGGTCAAGCTCTAGATATTCGCTGAAACGAGGTTCGATGCTCGGGTCGTGCCATAGGCCCTGCGCCTTTGTGTAGGCCTCAATCAGCGCCAACTGTTCTTCGCTGCGACCGGTGGTGCGCAGGTAGTCGATGGTGACCGAGTCGATTGGGAACATCGCAGCGGTTGAACCGAATTCTGGGCTCATGTTGCCGATGGTTGCGCGGTTGGCTAGCGGTACCGATGAAACACCAGCACCATAGAACTCAACGAACTTGCCAACCACACCGTGCTTGCGAAGCATCTCTGTGATGGTTAGAACAACGTCGGTAGCTGTTGCACCAGTTGGAATAGCACCGGTCAGCTTGAAGCCAACAACCTTTGGAATAAGCATTGAAACCGGCTGACCGAGCATTGCGGCCTCGGCTTCGATGCCGCCAACACCCCATCCGAGCACTCCAAGTCCGTTGACCATCGTGGTGTGTGAGTCGGTGCCCACACAGCTGTCTGGATACGCCTGAAGTTCACCGTTGACCTCGCGGGTCATGATCGTGCGTGCCAGGTATTCAATGTTTACCTGGTGAACGATGCCTGTGCCAGGTGGAACAACCTTGAAGTCGTCAAATGCGGTTTGGCCCCAACGCAAGAACTGGTAGCGCTCACCATTGCGTGCGTATTCAAACTCAACGTTGCGTTCGAAAGCGTCAGGTGAACCAGCAACATCGATAACAACTGAGTGGTCGATGACCATTTCGGCCGGAGCCAGCGGGTTAATGCGCTTTGGGTCTCCCCCAAGTTCAGCAACTGCTTCGCGCATTGTCGCTAGGTCAACGATGCAAGGCACGCCGGTGAAGTCCTGCATGATTACGCGAGCTGGTGTGAACTGAATTTCGGTGTCTGGTTCTGTTGAAGGAACCCACTCAGAAATTGCTCGGATGTGCGCCGCAGTAATGTTGGCGCCGTCTTCGGTGCGCAAAAGGTTTTCTAGGAGTACCTTGAGGCTAAACGGCAGTGTTTTTGAATCAACTGCGTCGATTCTGAAGATTCGGTAGCTCTTGTCGCCTACTTTGAGTAGGTCGGCAGCGCCAAAACTGTTTACTTTTGACATGGGGGCACTCCTTGCGATGCAAAATTGGTCAAATTGAAGACCTTAGGTTCAAAAATAGCACTAACTTGCGCGTCTAATTAGCGGCTTGACTACAAGCCACATGAGCCAAAGCGTTATTGCATAAAACGGGATGCCCAAGATCAACTTTGCAGCGCCCAGGGCTGAAAGATTGTGGGCCAAATAAAGCGGAATTTCGATGCCGAGCCGCAAGATATATAGGCCGCACCAAATTGCAGTGGCCGCAACAAACCTGTTGAAGTGAGATTTTTTTGATCGCCAGGTGAAACCCTCACCAATAAGAAACCCAACAACGATTCCAATGATTGGCCAGCGAACAAGCACACTCATTAATCCGACGGCCAAATAGATGCTGTTAGTAACTAGGCCCTGCAAGAAGAAATCAGAAGCGTTGTTATCTCTGAGCGTCAGCCAAATCGTCAGGGCGATGCTAAGTGCACCAACCACCGCCTGTGTCAGAGCACTTCGAACAATAAGTTGTCGCACCAGTGCAGCAAGCGAAAGCGCTCCCGAAAGAACTATCGATAGCCAGATGTTGCTAGATAGCTGATAGGTGAAAACGAAAACCAGAGTCGGCAGGATTGACTCGGCGATTCCGAGCCAGCCACCCATCGACTTCACAATTGAGCCTCTGCTGACTGCGAGGTCGCCGTTTTCATAGGTGATTCCGAGCTTTGAGGCGATTTGCTTCGAGGCCTCTAGCCAGACATCTGGCTTGTTTTCTGAGCTGTCTGACACGTTATCGTTTCGCTAATGAGGCTGAGCCTGCAGGCATTATTAGTGGTAAAAGCTCTCGTGGCGGCATTGGTGTTTCGCCTCGGTTGACCACGATGCCTCGAATCAAGTCGTCAACTGCGCCAGACGCAGCAGGGTCGGTGATGGCAGCGCCGCTAACGACTATTCTCAAAAACCAGCGTGGCCCATCAATGCCTAAAAATTTCAAGTGTCTTTTAGCGATGCTTTTGCCCTGCTCATCTTTCGTGGCAACTTCTGATAGAAGTTCTGCACCAAATGAGCCAATCTTTTCTGCGACTCTGCCACCCTGCGAGGTGATTGACTGAGAAATATTCGCCCGAATTTCGTTCCAAAGAGCCTCATTACGGGGCGATGCAAATGCCTGCAAGTGAATGTTTGAATCTGCTAAGTCGATTGAGACAGCAATAACTTGCCCTGTGGTTTCTTCGACTTCAACGCGAATCGAAACGTCTGTGCGATTTGGCACACGCAGTGACCCAAAATCGTGCAGAGGGCGCAATTCCTTTACTTCGGAACTGTCAAGAGGGCCTGTAATCGAACGATCTGCGAAACCTGAAGTTGCATTTAGTGCATTCATTTTATGCCTGACCCGTCGAACCAAAACCAGCAATGCCACGCTGAGTGTCAGGAAGCGATTCAACGGCTACAAAATCAGCCGTTTCAAATTGTTGAAAAACTATCTGAGCAATGCGGTCACCCACCTCAATCGCAAAATCATCTGACGAGGTGTTTAGGAGTGTCACGGCAATTTCACCCCGATAACCAGCGTCAACTGTTCCAGGTGCGTTGAGAACGGTTATGCCGTGCTTTGCAGCGAGACCACTTCGTGGGTGAACGAGCGCGACATACCCAGCCGGAATAGCAATTGATATGCCAGTTGCAAAAGTGTCGCGGCAACCGGCCTTCAAGATTTTCGATTCGCTTGAGCGCAGATCAGCCCCTGCGTCACCCGCGTGAGAGTAACTTGGAACAAATGCCGCATCGGCAACAATCAGAATCGGCAACTTTTTCATCACCGCCCAGCGTATTCTAAAAAAGTGAATTTTCAAGAACCGCCGAGCTTTCGTGAGCCGAGATTCAGAGAGCGACTCGCGCCCTCATGGCCTGCATTTTTGGCTGCACTAATTGCTCTTCCGAGCTTCTACCTAGTGTTTTTGCCAATCAACCAAACCGTGGGGCTAGCAACGGGTGCGCTGGTTACATTGAGCTTTTGGGTGCTGATGTTTTTTGGTGCGCCCATTATTGAGGTAGTTGCTGGGCAACTTTCGGTTGGCAAAGCACACATTCCGGTTGACGTTTTGGGCGAAGTTCGCGAAGTTGAACCCGCACATCGATTCGCAGAGCGCGGACCAAATCTCGATTCGCGGGCGCATGTGCGGTTTCAGGTTGGTGTCAAGGGCCTAGTTCGCATTCAATTGCAAGATGATGCCGACCCAACGCCCTATTGGCTCATTTCAACCAGAAGACCTGTCGAGCTGGTTGATGCCCTAAGAAAACAGGCTAACTAGCGCACTCGATGCAGATATTGCCGATTTTGGATTTCTTGGCAATCAAAGAGTTGTGTTTGACAATGAAGCACTCCATGCAAGTGAACTCTTCGGGTTGAATCGGCATAACGACAACGTCTTCTTCTTCGACGCTGACTTCAGGCATCACGAAGGCTTCGCTGTGATCACCCTCGTCTGAGATGTCAACAGGCTTCGCCGGGGCGCCCTCTTTAATGGCCTCTAGCGACTCTTCATCGTCAGATTTGCGGGGTGCATCGTAATCGGTAGCCAATTAGATTCTCTTTCAACTGTTATGGACTATTGCCGCAAAGTCTGCAACAAAAAATCTTTTCTTGCAACCTTGCAACGCCGATTCTAACCAGAAAATTTTTCTTTTTGTTCCAAATTGAAGAACGGCACACCGTTTCGCTGAAGGCATTTTGAATGAAACGGTGGCAAACTTTGAAATAGAGAGAGGTATTTGCTATGGAAGACCTGCGGCTTTTAGCCACGGAACAAGAGTTCATTGTTCTTGAGGGCTCAAACGGCGAAAAATATCGTCTCGCCCTCGATGAGTCACTTCGTCAGGCATTGCGTGCCGACAAAGGCCCAAAAGTTGAAACCAACAATGTCTCGCCTCGCGAAATTCAGGAGTTCGTTCGCTCTGGCCACAGTATCGATGAAATCGTGGCCAAAACTGGTGCATCTGCATCATATGTCGAAAAATTTGCGGCCCCCGTGCTTGATGAACTGCAACACATCGTCAACAGTGCACTCAGTGTGAGACTGACTTTTTTAGGTGATCGCTATGGCGAGACTAACCACATCGAATTCGGCTTAATGATTCGCGAGAGGCTTGATAAAGCCGGAGCAACAGACGTTGTTTGGTCTGCCAAGCGGATTGAAACCGGAGGCTGGCAAGTCACCTGTGCCTTCGACACCGCGACTGGTCCCAGTGTTGCCAAGTGGAGCTTCGATCTTCGTCGCCTTAGCCTCTCCCCCGACAACGAGGTTGCTTTGAACCTGGCCGCTAACTCTGAAGGCGACTCTTTGGTTCCGAAGGTGAAGCCAGCGTTCGCTCAGAACTTTGGGCAACAACCCGTCAAACCTGCTGTGCCGGCTGATAATGCCGCAGCTACACCGATGGCAACACCACCGTCATCAAGCGAGTCTCTGGTCAGCAAAAACCTGACCAGCAGCCTCGGAGAAACCCAAGAGTTCGCCGAAGTGATTCCATTCGGCAGAGGTCGAAACACGACGGCCCAAGTGCCAGTGATTGCAGCAGGCACATCGGCAGAAGTGAATGAGGGTGCCGATGCCGACCCTATTGACGATGATGAGGACCTTCTATCTGGCCTTCGTCGCAGACGAGATGCCCGCGAGACCAACACTGGTTTCACGCCGATTCTTTCTGTTGTGAGAAGCGGCGATGATGTTGACCCAGTAACGGCTGAAGATTTTGACGAAACCACCGTGTGGATTGATCAAACCGACGAGGTATTCGATGAAGATCAGAGCCAAGACGACATAGAAACTGCTACCGAGCAAACCGTGTCAGCGCCAGCGCCGAAGAAGGGCCGAGCGAGCATGCCAAGCTGGGATGAAATCGTATTCGGAACACGCCCAGAAAACAAAGACGACTAACCTACTTCGAAAGAGACCCAAATTTCAGAAGTGGAATGGCAAGCTCTTCAGGCGATATCGAACCGTGCTGACCAATCATAGACAAGCTTTTTGCCGGTGCGAAGTCGCGGTGGTAGATTGCCGATCTTCCAATCGCTATTGCAAACAAATCGGGCATTCTTTCTTGGGCTGACAGTGAAACTTCGGTGCCAAACCAATTTGCATCGATTAGCTGCTTCTTAGTGGCAATTTTGACTGATTTACCCAATGCCGTTTGTAACAGCTGGTTTTGAAGATTATCGGCAATGGCAGCCACTTCGCGGTCGTCAACGCTCTCGCTCAAATAGATGTAGTTGACTCTCGGGTCGCCAGCAACGAGCGTGACATTCGGCAGGATGTATTCATCAAGAAATATGTGGTGACTGTCGGGAACGTCAACTATTCCGTGATCGGCTGTTAGCGCAACGGCAGCATTTTCAAAACGTCGTTCCTTCAAGGGTGCGGTCAGCTTTGAGATTGCGCTGTCAAGCTCTTCGAGAGCGTTCAGCCATTGCATAGAGTTGGCACCGTAGGCATGAGCTTTTTGATCGAGTTCAGGAACATAGAGATATGCCAAGGCTGGCCTTGACGAAGCTAGAACTTCGAGTGCAATGTCGACGCGATCGAGCATCGTCTTGGCTGAGAGGTATTTCGCCCCCCTCATGGTTAAAGTAGTGAAGCCAGATGTCGCGTATTCCTTTGGTCCAATTACGAAAGCCTCGACACCTGCCGAGACAGCCCTCTCGGCGACCGTTGCATTCGGCTGCCACTCTAGGGGGTCGAAATCTTTTGACCAGCCGGTCAGTTGATTTAGCGGTTGCCTTGT
>CANFKN010000019.1 GCA_947447385.1 Microbacteriaceae bacterium | reverse complement strand
GTTGAAGGAATGCCGGCCTGCAAAAACACCGGCTGACCGTCGGCTGAACGCTGGTTGCCATATGCAGCCACCACGCCATAGCCGTGGGTATAAACCAAAGTGTTGTTGTACCAGCTCTGAGATGAACCAAGACCAGACTGCTGCAGTTCGCGAACGGCCAAAACGGTGTCTTGGCTCTTGCCCTTGATTGTGTAGCGGTCAACGTCTAGGTGGTTTTCAAAGTTGTAATACTGACGATATTGTTCAAGCTGACGAAAAGACGCACTAACCAGATATGGGTCAATGATGCGAATTGATGCGGTGGTTTCGGCATCTTTGCGAATGTCAGCTGCCGAGGCGGTTGACTTTGCGTTGTAGGTCGAGGTGGTCACATTGTCGAGGCCATAGGCGATGCGCGTTGCATCGAGGTTGCGGTTGATGTATTCGGCTTCAAGCGTGCGCTCATTCGGGCCCACCTGAAAGTTTTGAACACCCCACGGGTAGATTCCCTCGAGCACCAAAGCGCTGACCAACATCAGGGCGGTGGCCAACACTGGCAAACGCCACTTGCCGGCAACCGCAGCGAATGCGAACAAAATTGCAACGACGAGTGCGATTACTGACAAAATCTGCAAGCCCGGAATCGCTGCGTTCACATCGGTGTAGGTAGCGCCCGTGTAAAGGCCGCTTGAGCTATTCATTGTTGAGAACTGGTCGAGCCAAAGGCTGAAGCCTTGAGCCGCAAAATAGGCCGCAGCCAATAGCCCGATCTGAAGGCGCGCAGGGCGAGTCAACTGCCCACGAATGCCCGTGAAGCGAATGCCACCAAAAGCCAAGTTAGTGGCAACGGTCAACAACAGAGCCAACATCAAGACAGCTGAAGCAAAAGTGATTACAAGTCTAAAAAATGGCAAGTCGAAAAGATAAAAGCCGATGTCCATGCCGAACTGTGGGTCTTTAGTGCCCGTGTAGGTGCGGTTGAGCCACATCAAAGTTGTTGACCAGCTAGAGCTAATGGCAACGCCCGCGAAGAGGCCAAGAAGCGCAGGAACACCAATCAAGATTGCGCGACGCAACTGTGTGAAGAGGTCACCAAACTGGGCCAGGTTCGCGTTAGCCGAGCGAACATAAATTGGTCGGTTTCGATATGCCAACGCGAGCGAACCCCAAGTGACCAGCCACATCAGAATCGCGGGAGCACTAAAGCTCACAACTTGTGCAACTAGGTTAGTAGTGAAAACTGTGCCGAAGCCCAACTGGTTGAACCAGAGCACATCTGTGTAAGCGCCTGAAACCGAAGCGAACACGATGGCGATTGCGAGCAAAATCAGAAATGACACCAATATTGGGTGACGTTTGCGAGCTGGAGCTGTTGCTTTTTGGTTTGACATAACTAACCTCTGCTATTTGGGTTGAAAAAAGCTTATTTTGCCAAGGTGCACTGTGGCAATGAAGTGGTTTCAGGGTCAGCTGAAATCGCCTTTAGTGCCGCTAGAGAGTCGCTGAGTGTCGCCACCTTTGTGACGTGAAGACCGGCTGGAATGTGGCCAACAACTTCGTCACAGTTATCTGCCGGAGCCAAGAACCAGGTAGCGCCAGCATCAACCGCACCGAACATTTTCTGCTGAATGCCGCCGATTGGGTAAACATTGCCGTTGCCGTCAATCTCGCCGGTGCCTGCAACTGCAAGCCCGCCAGTGAGCGAACCAGGAGTTAACTTGTCGATGATTCCGAGCGCGAACATCATGCCGCCGCTCGGGCCACCAACATCTTGAAGTTTGAGTTTGACGCTAATCGGAAAATCGTAGCTGTCAGTGATCGTGATGCCCATTCGCCAGACACCTTTGAGCTTCTTAGGGGTCACAGAAACCTCGACCTCGTGAGAACCACGAAGCACGGTTAGATTCAGAGCTGCAGTACCCTCATTTTTCTTGACTAGCGCTCGCAGCGTGTCACCGTTTTTGAGTGGCTCGCCGTTCACGGCAGTGATTACATCTTTAGCGCGCAATAAGCCTGAAGCTGGGGTGTCTTTTTGAACCGCATAAACATTGACTTTGTCGCCAACTTCATAGTTCAAAGCGCGCAACGCAGCGGCGGTTGCCTGCTGTTGAGAGTCTTGCATCATCGCGAAATCGGCATCAGTCGTGTCAGCGGTCGCAGTGCCGGGAGGAAACACCAAATCGAGCGGCAAAACTTTCTTCTTTGGGTCATTCCAAGCCTGCAAAACTTCAACCCAGCTCGGTGTTTGGTCAGGGTTGCCCACCAAACCAACGGTCAGCAAAAACAGCTTGCCCTTGTCGTCATAACTTTTGGCGCCATTGACGGTGATGATCTTGCTGCCAGAGTCAGAGCCCAAAACGTCAAAGACCGTGCCAGGCTGCTCAATCACATAGGGAGTCGGCGCGTTGAAGGCATAGGCAACGCCCACCAAAAAAAGTCCAGTCAGCGAATAACCAAGAATGGCACGCCAGTTGCGACGCGGTTTGCGCAAACCTTCACCCCAATTTTCACTCGGATGCCCTTCGGCCCCACTAGATTCATCAAAAAAACTCAAGACATACCTCTCTAGCTTTTAAGCCTAGGCGAGTTGGTCAAGATTTGAGCCGCGGGTTAGCTGAGTGCAGTAACGCCTTGGGCGAACATCCGAGAAATTTTGGTTTATTTGTCGAGAAGTTCAAGGCGCTAGCTCTAGCCTTAAACTCAAAGGAGGTGCCTCGTGAGTGATGACTTTCAAGGCCGCGCCGAGGGTTCAAACCCTGAGGATTTCGCCGAGTTTCTGCGCAAGTTTTTAGCTGGTGAGCAAGGCCTCGACGCTGCTGAGCTGGCCAAAGCTGCCGGTTTGCCCAACGACCCCAAAATGCTTGCCGAGTTGGCCGCTCAGATTCAGCAGGCACTTGCCGCAGCCAATGCCAACCCAGCTGCCGGCGTGAACTGGCAGCTAGCAGGCACCCAGGCGAAGCAGCAGGCTCGTCAGGGCTCGCAGGCAATCGGTGATGCATCACGTGAACGTCTTCGCGCCGCAACAGCAATCGCAACGCTTTGGCTAGGCCAAGCAACTGAAATTTCAGAGCTAACCACCGAGACCAAAGCCCTGACCCGCGAGGTCTGGATCGACGATGCGATGCCGCTGTTTCAATCACTGGCACAACCCGTTGCAGACCAAATGAGCACAGCCCTGAGCGACCACCTCAGCCAGAACACGCCTGACGAATTGCAGCCAATGCTCGGGCAAGCCGGCAACCTAATGAAATCTGCTGGGGCTGCACTTTTTGCCATGCAAATTGGCGGGGCGCTCAGCAAACTTTCGAGCGAAGTGCTCACGGGCACCGAGATCGGTTTACCGATTTATGTCGACCAGCGACCAGCTTTTGTGCCGCAAAACATTGAACTTTTTGCGGCCGAACTCGAACTAGAAATCGACCAGGTCTATCTATATCTTGCGGTGCGAGAAATGGCACACAATCGCCTCTTCAAGCACAGCAAATGGCTGCGCGAACACGCGGTCACCCAGGTGGTGAACTATGCCAAGGGCATCAAGATCGATAACAGCAAAATTGCTGAGATCGCAGCCGACATTGATATCAGCAACCTCGACAGCGAAAAACAGGATGAGTTGCGAACCGCTTTTGAATCTGGCGCGTTCATTGCTGATCGCACCGAAGACCAAGAACGAGCGCTCGAAAGCGTCGAAACCCTGCTGGCCCTGATTGAAGGATGGGTTCAGGTGGTTTGCGAGCAAGCAACTAGGCGTCTGCCACAGGCGGCAGCATTGGCAGAGGCTGTTAGGCGCCGGCGCGCGACCGGTGGCCCAGCCGAGCAGACTTTCACCACGCTTTTGGGTCTTGAGCTGCGCCCACGCAAAATGCGCGAAGCTGCTGCAATGTGGCAGCTGGTCACCGAACAGCTCGGCTCAGCCAAACGTGACGCACTCTGGTCACACCCCGACCAAATGCCAACTGCTGCCGACATCGCGAACCCCGCAGGGCTCGTGGAGCGCTTGCGAAGCACTGGCGTGGGTTCTGACGATCTCGACCAAGAGCTCAGAGACCTGCTCGGCGAATAGCTACCTGCTCGTCGACTTGGTGCCTATCGGCGAATAGCTACTTGCCGAGGCGGTTCGCGGTTCACGCACACCGTTTTGCCGATGTGGATAACCACACGTTGCTGTTTTCACCCACCTGACACAATCAGCGGATGGAAATCTTGATCAACCCAACTGCGACTCGAGTCTGGCGTGACGCTAACACCTTGCAAATTGGTTTCGATGAAAACAAGGTTGTTTTAGAGAACCTCCAGCTTCGCCATGAGGCTTTCATCGATGCCCTTTATTTCGGTCTGACCCCCGAGCAGGCCAAAGAATATGGTCGCCACCTAAAAATGCGCGCGGTTGAAACGCAGGCATTGCTAAACGCCCTAAAGCCGGTGCTGCTCGACAACACTGCGAGAGTGCGCGAAACCACGGCCTCAGGCAAAACGGTTGCGAGCGAACTGGGTTCTGGCGAGGTGCTCTCAGTGGCAAGTTTGCCGACAGACGATGCTGTTTTTATCGCAGCTCAGGGTGAGATCAACCGAGCAACGAATCTGCTTTCGGCTCGAGGCGAATCAGTATGGTTGCGCCGTCAAGCCCGAGTGGTTTTTGTCAGCAGCCTCGATCGCACGGGAATGCTGGTGGCTCAAGGCTTGGCCAGCGCCGGCGTGGGCGGGCTCGTAGTTGGCGAGACGAACGAGTCTAAGACCGCGGCCTTGAAACGCAACCTCGACGAACTGCCCCGCTCACCCCAGCTGCTTCTGCTGAGCCAACTGACCGAAAATCAAATCAACCGAATCGACCTTGCAATTTTGCTTGGGCAACAACTTATCGAGCCGCAACGATTTGCAACTTGGATGAACCGCAGCACACCGCACCTTGCAGCTCTCTCGGCGAGCGCTGCCGAAGCACTGCAGCCGCTGATTAGCCATGTGATCAAGTCAGGCGTTACCCCGTGCTGGCACTGCTTGGAATATCAACGACGTGAAAAAGACCAAGCTTGGCCAGACATGGCAAGTCAGATTCTTGGCCGCGAAAAGAGTTTCGATTCGGCTAGCGACAGCTTGCTTTTAGCCTCAAAAGTTGTTGAGACTGCCATTGCTTACTTCGATTCAAGCAACGGTTTTCGAGGGCTCGAAGCTGTGCCAAGTTGGGGTTTTAGCTCTGATTGCGGTTGCCGGCTTGGTTTGAGTCAAACCTAGCTAAGAATCTTGACGGCGAACGGTCACGCCCAGAAACCGAATCGCGACGAGACCAACTTAGTTGCAGTTCACGACCGGCACGAGTCACTGCCACATAAAGCAATCGCTGCTCTTCAGCAATCTCGGCAGCTGTTTGGGCATAGCTGATTGGCAGGTATCCCTCGCTGAGACCAGCCACAAAAACGACGGGCCATTCAAGACCCTTGACCGCGTGAATCGTTGAAAGCGTGACCGATGCCTGCACTGGTTCGTGTTGCGAACGCTTGCGTTCATCAAGCTCTCGTGCAAAGTCTGCCAACGTGGCACCTTCGGGCATCTCATCGAGAATGCCGATAAACGCGTTCAGAGCAGCCCATTTTTCGCGAACAGCACCCGGCTCAGCCGGCTCTTTTGCCTGCCAACCGAGAGAACGACAAATGTCAGACACAGAATGGTGAAGTGATTTGCCGGTGCTAATGACCGCTTCGGCCCTGATGCCCTGCATCGCCTGCTGAATCTCTTTTCGATTAAAGAAGCGTTCACCACCGCGAACTGAATACTCGATGTTCTTCTTTGCCAGCGCGTTTTCGATTGCCTCAGACTGGCCGTTGACGCGATAAAGAACCGCAATCGCCTGGGCAGGTGTGCCGAACTCGAGTTGACGTTGAACTGCCTCGGCAATCGCAGCCGCCTCTTCAGAATCACTACCAAAAGACTTGACTACAGGCTTGAGACCGATGCTGCCCTGCGCCTCCAGCGGTTCGAGGCTGCCTTCGCTTAGCAAGTTTGCAAAATTCACAATCTCAAGAGTTGAACGGTAGTTTCGGGTTAGCTGAACTCTGGTGGCATCTTCAAAGCGATGTGTGAAGTTTTTCAAAAAATCACTGGTGGCACCAGTGAAAGAGTAAATCGTTTGATTTGGGTCGCCCACCACGCAAAGGTCGGTGCGATCGCCCAACCACTCATCGAGCAGAGCATGCTGTAAAGGCGAAACGTCTTGATATTCATCTACCGTGAAAAATCGGTACTGCTGCCGAACATGCTCCAGCGCTCGCGGCTCAGCGCGCAACATTCCCAAGGTCAAAATCAAGACATCTTCAAAGTCAATTTTTTGAGCCTTGATTTTTGCATCTTCATAGGCGCGCTGAAGTTTCACGTTGACGCTGTGTGAAAGGCCGGCAACTTTTGGGCGGTTCTCAAGCTGAGCATATTTCTCGAGGCTAAGCATCGAGAGCTTTCGCCACTCGATTTCTGAGGCAAGGTCACGAATGCTTGCCGAATCTAGCTCGATTGAATTCGCTGAGGCAATCGAACCCAACATGGCAGCCTTAGCGTTCAGAATCATTGGGGCAGGAACCCCGGCAAACTGTGGCCAAAAATACTCGAGCTGGCTCAGCGCTGCCGAGTGAAAAGTCTTGACGTTGACTGGCCCAACACCGAGTTGGCGCAAGCGAAGTCGAAGTTCGCCCGCAGCACGATTGGTGTAGGTGAGTGCCATCACGCGGTTTGGCGCATAAATGCCCATCGCGATTCCGTGAGCTATTCGGTGGGTGATGGTTCGGGTCTTGCCCGTGCCCGCTCCTGCCAAAATAACTACCGGGCCTAGCAGTGCTTCGGCGGCAGCACGCTGTTCTTCATCAAGAGCGGTTAGAAACTCAACTGCAGTGTCTTCGGCCAAAGGTCACCAGGCTTCGAGGGTTGGCAAGGGGCCGCCATACCAGTGCTCAATGATTGCGCGTGAAATGCTCGCCTTGCCTGGCAGTTGCAAACTGTCGGCTTCGGCAACGAAATCTGCTCGCGAGAACCAGCGCAACTTGACGATTTCTTCACCGTCTGGTGTTGCAGTCATGTGGGCATGCTTTGGGTCAATCTGAGCTCGAAAGCCGACCATGAGCGAGTGCGGGTATGGCCAGGCTTGGCTACCCAAATATTCAGGGTTGATGACACGCACCCCGGCCTCTTCGAAAACCTCACGCACTACTGCGTGATTCAACGATTCACCAGGCTCAACGAAACCGGCCAAAACCGACCAGCGATTTTCACCCCAAGTGCCCTGCGAGCCAAGCAAAATTCGGTCTTGATCGTCAAGCACGCTCACAATGATTGCCGGGTCGGTGCGAGGGAACACTTCGTAGTTTTCGTTGAAACAGGTGCGCACCCAACCGCCGCTTGTAATTGAGGTTGGCATGCCACATTTTGGACAATAGACGTGGCTCGCGTGCCAGTTTGCCAGTGCAAGAGCCTGAACATAAATCTCAGCATCACGCTCAGACAACCCAGCGCCTGACCGTTTCAACTGGTGCCAACGAGATGGGTCAGGTTCGACTAACTCGGCGCTATTTTTGCTAAGCACAGCCAAAACAATTGGCGACTCGACCGGCTCGAAGGTGCTCTCGACAAGGGTTTTTCCGAGATACACCCGCAGCTGAGCCGAGGTTACCTGTTCAACTGTCATAAGGCGAAGCTCGGGTGAAACCCCGGCCACACCAGAAACTTGGTTCTCGTGCAACAGGGTTTTGCCCTCATGCAAAACTAAAACGCGGGTCAGAGGGTTCTGCCACAAGAGGTCAAAAAGTTCTGCGTCATCGCGCATCAAATAGTCTCGGTCGAGGTTAGACACGGCGAACGGAAGGTTCAATCTATCGAGCATTTTGCCTCTTCGTTTGCTTCAAATGATGTCTCGGGCCGCACTTAGTTGTTGCCAAATATCGTGGCGATGCCAAGCCCAAGCCTATGCGCTGTCTAACCTGATTGTTATGGGTAAATCTCCATTAATTTTAGCTGCGTTGGCCAAAGACGCGGCCGCCGGTTTGAACTTCGTGAAAGTCGTTAAACCAGAAGCTCTAAATAGCGCCGATTATGACGGCGCTTTGTTGACTGCCGACGATGGCAAGCACTATTTGGTTCGAATCGCGCAGAATCCAACGGCTCAAACCAACCAAGAAACTGAGTTGCGCGCTTTGAAGGCTTTGGCTAAACCAGGCACTTTGCCATTTGCTCTTTCGTCATTGATTGCGTCAACCACCACCCGTGAAGGTGAGATGGTTCGCGTTATGAATTACGTTTATGGGCAAGAGT
Organism: Microbacteriaceae bacterium; assembly: GCA_947447385.1. Classification (GTDB taxonomy): domain Bacteria; phylum Actinomycetota; class Actinomycetes; order Actinomycetales; family Microbacteriaceae; genus Rhodoluna. Next base: position 4,722 of record CANFKN010000019.1, on the reverse strand, counting down.
TTGACCTAGCTGAGCTTTCTTCGACATCGCCTCTGGTCGAGTCGAGCGCAAAAGCGCTTGCTGCTATTCACAACCTGCCACTTTCTGTGGTTCAAGACAACCATTTTCCGGAATATTCAACTAGTGACATTCTTCGAGGCACCGCAGCAGAACTTGACCGAGCGATGGAAACTGGCAAAGTTCCGTCGGTTTTGCTGAACCGCTGGGAGGATGCACTCTCGAATGAAAACCTGTTTCGATTCATGCCTACCGTGATTCACGGTCACATGAATGAGTCGATGATTTTAGAAAAAGACAACGAGATTTCAGGTGTTCTCGACTGGAGCGAACTTCAGATTGGTGACCCATCAAGAGATTTTGGATGGGTTGTTGGCCGCGGTCACGACGATGTCATTTACAACATGCTGCTGGCCTATCAAAAAGCAAGACCCGCGGCAGACAATAACGTTCGCCAGCGCGCGCAGCTTTATCACGAGCTTGCCTGGGCAACTTGGCTGGTCAACGGTGTCAATAAAAATAACGACGAAATCGTTGAAGAGGCTTTGGGTGAGCTTGAACTGATCGCGTCACAAGTTGAAGCAGGCACTGCGCTTCGATTGACTCCAACTTCTTTTGCGCCAGCTGTGGTCGCGAATTCTTCACTGAACCCAGAATCGAACCCGGTTTCACCTGCGTTGAATGCAACCAAGCCTCTCGACTTCGGTGAGTTTGCCGAAAATCGCGAGCCAATTTTTGCGGCAAACAACTTCGATATGCCCGTGGTTGACTTTGGCAGCCCCGCCGTCAACTTTGACAGGCCAGTCGTTGACTTTGCCGACACCGACACTGCACCTATCGAAATCATCGACGCGAGTGCGCAGCAGGCATTGCCAAGCGACTTGCCAAGTTTCTTGAGCGATGACAGCGCCGGCACAACCTCAGATGATGAGAGCACAGCCGCAACCGAGAAAGCTGCAGACTCAAAAGACGAGCTGTTCTAACAAACGACGAGCTCGTCTCAAAGAAGCGCTACTCTAACGAGTCTGCGCAACAGCAGGTTTGACAACCTTCTGCTCAAAGAGATCGAAAATTTCAGCTTCGTCTAGCACGCTTGTCGGGCGAATGACTTTGTTATCGGCAACGTAATAAAAAGCCACCGAAATGTCGCTTGGTTCGATTGCTTTAGCACCCGGTTTTAATTTCGAGTAGGTCGAGTAGGCCATTTTATAAAGCGCGAGCTGCATGCTGCGCTCGTCGAGTTCGGCTTCGTCTTTCGGGGGTTTGCCGGTCTTCCAGTCAACAATTTCGACGCCGTTTTCTGTCTCAAAAACTGCATCAAGTTTGCAAATGAAAGTGTTGATGCCGTGTGTGAGTTGAACTTCAATTTCGACAGCGATTGGAGTTTGATCAGCCCACTCTGACTTGGCAAAGTTGGCTTTCAAGAAATCAAGCTTGGCTTCGGTTAAATCTTCGGCGTCGGCATCAAGCTCAATGTTTTCTAGATCAAGATTGTCGAGCTCTTCAAAAGGCACGCTGATCGAAGCATTCGAATAGCTAGCTTCGATCCAGTTATGAAAGAGCGTGCCAGTTCGGGTCGCAGCGTAGGGTTCGCTCGGCATAGGGCGGCGATAGCTTTCGGCGACTTCCCCGGTTTTTAGAATGAAGTCTTTGAAACGCGAGGCAGGCACACGCATCGGTAGGTCAACGCTCTTAGACTGCTGACGCAGTTTCTCTCGTTCGTCAATGAGTAGCTTGATCTGAGCATTAAGCTCATCGGCTCTCTCGATTGTCGTTGCACTTTCAATCGCCGCCAAAGTGTCGGTGGCTGCGCGGGTGAGCAAGGTTCGCGACTTGGTGCTTAGCGGATCAATTGGCCACTCTTGCGATTTTGAACCGAGTTCGCCTGGCGCTTCTGAACTAACCCAAGCCGCCCATGGCTCATCATCGAAGCCGGCTGCTGGCTCGAAGCCTTTCACCGGCAAAACCTGATTTGCTGCTTGCAAGAAGATTGAAGGGGCCACAGGGTTCACAACACCTGGCTTCCAGGCTGCGCCGGTAAGCAAAAGCGCTTGCTTAGGCCTAGTCACCGCAACATAGACAAGTCGGGTTTCTTCGATGATTTGGTGGCTCTTGCAATCTTCGACAAAGTTCTTAAATGCGCTGTTTGACGCTTTTTGGTCGGCAGGTAATTCGTAGTGCCACACTGGCAACGAGGCGCTGTCACCACGAAGCGGGTATGGCAGTTTTGACTCTTTCAACCAGCCGTGGCCGTCTTTGGCGTTGGTGCTTGGAAAGCTGCGTTCAACAAGGTTGCAGACGGCGACGAAGTCCCACTCCAAGCCCTTAGAGGCGTGAACTGTCATTACCTGAATAACGCCAGACTCTGGCGTCACTGAAGGCACTTCAAACTTTTCGCGACCATCAGCAAAATCGAGCCAATCCAAGAATGTGTTGATTGAGCTGTAGTTGGTGCCGGCAACATAGTTGGCAACCACGTTGCTGAACGCATTCAGGTGAGCCATCGGGTTCTTGCGGTTCGGGTGAGACATCACTTCGATGTCTAACCAAAGTTCTGTAGAAACAGCTGTGACCAGTTCTGAAAGGTTTAGCCCGAGAAGCTGGCGCATTTGACGAAAGACTTGGCCAGCATTCTTCAGACGTGCGAAACCAACGTCGGTGATTCCGGCAGCCGTTTCGCTTGGGCTGTCTGCGATGATGTCTAAAGCGTCAACCAGTGAGGCAGTGCCATCGGCACCGAAGTCTTCGTCGTATTCATATTTGAGCTTTTTAGCAATCGATTTGGCATAACGGTGCAAACCCGCGATGTCGCTGACTCCTATGCGCCAGCGAGGGCCACTCAATAGGCGAATCAGCTCGCTGCCGGCGTCAGGGCGAGCCAAAACTTTGAGCGCAGCCACGAGGTCGACGACCTCAGGCATTTCGAGCAAGCCGCCAAGGCCAACGACCTCAACCTCTAACCCGCGCGCCTCAAGTTGCTCAACAAACGTCGGCATCTGGGTTCGCGAACGCATTAAAAGTGCGGCGGTGGCCGACGGCCCCTCAGCCGCCATTTTGGCCTTGAACCATTCGGCGATTTCAGCGGCTTCGATCAGCGAGCTATCGAAGAATTGCGCATCAACCTGGCCTTGGCCAGCGTTGTCTCGAGTCTGCAACGTGACTAGTTTTAGCTCGCCCGCGCTTGCCGCAAGCGGTTTTGCCAAGTGGTTAGCCAGCTCAAGAACTTTGCTTGGGTTGCGCCAGCTGGTTGACAGCATGAACTGGGTCGCTGCGAAATCACCAACACCGAGGCCTGAACCAAAATCGTTGCCGAACTCTGAAAGGTTGGTTGCGCTAGCACCGCGCCAACCATAGATTGACTGGTTTGGGTCGCCGACGGCATAAACCGGTTTGCGTTTGAAGAGGCCAGTGAGCAATCGGGTTTGCAAAAACGAGGTGTCTTGATATTCGTCGAGCAAAATGAACTTATATTTAGCGCGCTCTGCCTCTAGCACCTCTGGGAGGGTGCGAACGGCAAGCTCTGCCAGCGCTACCTGGTCGCTGTAATCAACGAAGCCTTGGCGGCGTTTTTCGGCCTGATAAGCCTCAGCTAAACGGGCAACCAACGGTGTGTTCTGAACTTTAGCCCGATTGGCGGCCATGTATGAATACTCGGCAAAATCGCCTTTGCCAGCCGATTTCTCAAGGCCCGACATGCTGTCGAGCACCTTTTCGACTTGTGCTTCGATTTGTTCAGCGGTCGCCAGGTGATCTGTCATTTCTGCTGCGAGCTTCTGCACAGCGCCGACAAGAGTGTCGATCTTGTAGTCGGCTTCAGCCAGCCCAGGATTCACAAGGGTGCCGTATTTGAGCACAGTCTCTTTTGCCAAGAGGTAAGCGCCGGCATCGCTCAATAGCGGGGCATCTGGTTCGAAACCTAGCGATAGCGCACTGTCGCGAAAGATGTTGTTGGCATATGAGTTGTAGGTGCTAACGTTTGGCGGCAAGAAGTCGAACTCAACTTCGGCCGGCCAGAGTTCGCTGCTGCGCAACTTCAAAAGATTGTCGAAAATGCGCTTGTTTAGCTCAGATGCGGCCTTGCGTGTGAAGGTTAGGCCCAGAATTTCGTTTGGCGCTGCGAAGCCATTTGCCACGAGCCACAAAACTCGCACAGCCATGAGCTCGGTTTTGCCACTGCCCGCGCCGGCGACAACCAGCGACGGAAAAGCAACCGAGGCATCTTCGACAGCAGCGCGCTGTTCTTCAGTGAGATTGCGCTGACCCTTGGTCATGATGCTGTAAATCTGAGCCGCGCTAACTTTGGCCACAGCGGGCTCTTTTGAAGCGCTCGAAGTTTCTGGCAGATCTTGATTAGGCAACATATGACACCGGCTTAACTAGGTGAATCGAACACGAGGCAAACTTATTGGCTTGATCGTTATTGCAGTGGGAGCTGAGTTTGGCGATGAACACATTTGATGCCATGCCTGTTGTCGCCGAATCGAGAATCGAGTCAACCAAACCGTGAAGTTCTTCGTTGGTCTCGATTGAATCCTGAGCGTTTGTAACGTTGGTGTCGGCAATCACCCAGAGTTGAGCCCCTGCCAAAGGAGGTCGCTCGATTTCGCCCATGCCAATCTGACGAATGGTTTCGGGCAGTGCAAATTCTTTGATGTATTTATCGAAGGCGCCGTTTTCATAGGCCAACTGATACATCAACAACTGCGGATGCTCTTTGGCATCTTT
>CANFKN010000018.1 GCA_947447385.1 Microbacteriaceae bacterium | reverse complement strand
TTAACGACGGATGCCGGCCCCCTCGTGCCCTCAACATCTGGGTCGCGGTCGAGCAACTCTAGGCGCTCAAGCCTCGGCAACTGCACTTCGGCGGGGAATTCCTGAATCGGGCATGCCTTCTTCAGCGGGCACTTCATGCACAGGCCCGGTGCGCGCTTTTCAACCTGCCATCTGGCGAAACCGTAGGGCTTGCCAGCTGAGCCGACCGTCCACTGCCAGCCGAGCAGGTTCGCTGCGCGCGAGCCGTCGAGCAGGTTTTGATACATGCGTTCTTGGCCGTGAATCCAGCCCATGCCGTTTCGAACAGTCCAGTGAGAGGCCAGCCACATTCGCGTCTGGTTGACCAGCCATCCGTCGGTTTCTAGTTCTTTCACAACCTGGTCGATGCAGTGCATGTCGCGGTTCCAGCCATCGCCGGCAGCATCGCGCTCTTGCTCATAGCTGAGGTTCTCAAAAAAGTGTTTGCCGATGCGGGCATAGAGGTGACGGGCATATTCTTGCCACATGAGCTCGTCTTGAAACTTTTCGCGGTCGCGAAACGGGGCGTCGCCAACGGCCGCCCAGACTTGCTTCAAAGTCAGAAGGTTGTGGCGAATATATGGCGAGAGCACCGTCGCCCCGCGCCGGCTAACCGGCAGCACCTCTGAGCGGTCGGCCGCATAGCGGGTGATGTCGAGGCCAGCCAGGGCTTCGTTCGCAGCCGTTTGCCCACCGCGAATGCTGCTCTTGCCACCGCCAGAGTGCAGGCCAGCAAAGTGTGTCTCTAGAATCTCGTCGCTCGACAGCGTCAGGTCAATGGGCTCATGCACCTAGTTGAAAACTCGTTGCGGTGTGGGGTTATTCCGCAGCATTCACAGCCGAATGAACCTGGTGACTTCTCAAATGTTGGTCTTGCAAAATGTCGCAACGAGTGTCTAAACTGAGTGGGTAAACACTGGCCTGTCTCCTCTAACGAGGAGGTGGGCCAGTTGTCTTAGGGTGGCACTATTCTCGTTGGCATGAAGCCACACCTGAACCACGAGCAGCAACTCGAACTTCTGCGCTCTAGAGGCTTGCAAGTGACAGACGAAAACGATTTCATGTCATTCCTTGAGAGAAATAACTACTACCGTTTGCGCGGCTATTACGAAACTTATTGTTCGAATCTCTCGCGATATTTGAAACTCAATTCAGAGCTTCGGTTGCCTACCGCGCAGGTCGCGTTGACCCCCACTTGCACCTCAATGGCATAGGGCTAGACCTCGACTTCAAAACAAACCCAGTTCAAGGCGAACTCACAGGGCATCAAATATGGCTGAACAACTTCGATGCGACTATCACGAAGCTCAATAGTAATGAAATAGTGATTTCACACATACAAAATCATGGCGGCGTTATTCCCATTTGGGCAGCGGTTGAACTGATGGATTTTGGAAACATCTCGAGATTATTTCGAGGCCTTGATGAACCAATAGCCACCCAAATAGCTTCTGATTTTCGCTCGGGTGCTGCCTTTCTAAAAGGCGTAGTCGCGAGCCTCAACGATCTAAGGAATCAGGTAGCTCATCACCAGCGAATCTGGAACAGCCTCTACCCGGTGAACCCACGAAGTAGCAAAGAAAAGTTACCAGGCGACCTCAAACACCTTCACGTAATTTCTTACTACGACAGACACAAGCTTTTCACACGGTTGTCGCTTTTGCTCTGGCTCAACGCAGAGAACAAGTTGTCTGCCTCACTAAAGCCTAGGCTCAAAGCCCTGCTGGCTGAGCTGCCAAAGAGTCCTCACATCAGACTGAGCCACATGGGGTTTCCAGAAGACTGGCAGAGCCTAGAGCTCTGGCAATAAAAATGCCCTTGCCATCGGCTTTCCCTGAATCAGTAGGGAAGTCAACGGCAAGGGCTGATGAAAACAGGTTACCGAATGCCTAGAAAGAAATCAAAGACCACTGATAAATACGAAGAGGCCGGCAACTGTGAAATTGGCGTCTAGCCCGCGGCAACCTCGCGCTTAGCCAACTTGAGCTCGCGAAACCCGAGGAATAGCGGAAAAACAAAGGCAAACGCCGTGACAAAAGCCGCCACGATATAAATCCACGAGAAACGCATTTTGAGGCGACGGCTCTCGATCACGATGAAGGCCATCCCCGCGGTGCCGCCAATTAGCAGGTCGAGTGAATATACCCAGTCAACGTTGCTGGTGAACCCGTCGGTGATGTAGTTCTCGGCCTGCATCACTGCCATCGAGTTGAAATACCAGGCCGTTGCGAGCCCGATCGCGGCAACGATAAAGAAGAAGATCGCGTTGTTCTTGTGATTCATGTTTGAACCTTTCAAGTTGAATTCTGCTTGAAATCAGACTAGGTCACAATGCGCCTAAGCATACGATTGATTCGTGAATGACATTCTGAACTGGCTAATCGAGAGCGTGCAAAGCGTTTCACCGCTTGCGCGCAACCTTCTCGCAGGCTTAGCCATTATGTGCGAGACCTCGCTATTTGTTGGCCTGATCATTCCCGGCGACACCGTGGTTTTGGTCGCTTCAGCCGGTGTTGTCGACGGGCTTGATTTTGTCTTTCTGCTCGGCGCTGTTCTCATCGGCTCGCTCATAGGTGAGTCGCTTGGTTTTCTTCTTGGCCGATTCTTCGGCACCAAAATTCGATACAGCAAATTGGGCCAGCGCTTAGGCGAACAGAATTGGCAGATGGCAGATCGTTTCGTCGAGAAGCGTGGCGGCATTGCCGTTGCCATTTCGCGTTTCTTGCCGGTTCTGCACTCGCTGGTTCCTGTGGTTTCTGGCATGACGGCGATGCGTTATCGGGTCTTCATTAGCTACACGGCAGGGGCTTGCGCCGTTTGGGCAGGCGCTTATGTGACCGCCGGTTACCTTTTGCGCAGCGCTTACGAACAAATCGCAGGTCAACTAAAGTGGGGTGGCTTCGCGTTTGCCGCCATAATCGTGATTGTCATGATCATCGCGCACTTCGCAAAACAGAGGCTCGAAGCCGCCGCTGAGAAAATGGCCGACTCACCTGCCAAGAACGAGGATGCACTCTAGCCTCGCGATCTTCGCGTCTAGCTAGCCCTCAAACCCAGGCGCAACCCGCGGCCAAGGCCTGAGCCGCTCAAGCTGCAGAGCTAAGCTCAAGATCAGCGCTTCGCCGCCCGCGTTCGGGTGAGGCGGTGCGACGATCTGCACGCCGAGAGGCACTGCATCGGTCGCGTGCCACCCCGCCGGAACATTCGCCGCAGGCCAGTCGAGCAGGTTCCAGGTTGACTGATATGGCGCATAGCGAATGTTTGAGGCAAGGTTCGCAAACCAGCCGCGCTTGTGCCACTGCTCGGCCCACGGCCCAGACTGCGCCAGTGTCGGCGTGATCAGCACGTCATAGTCATCAAAGAAACGTGTGATCATGGCGCGCGAACGCTCCACTGGCTTCGAACTTAGAAGCCCAGCCCGGCGAACAAACCGACCAAGCCGCGCATGGGTGCGAGTGCGCGGGTTCAAAAGCGCCGGGTCAAGTTCGCGCGCATCGGCTTCGGTGCCCGCAAACCAGCGCGCAAGCAGCGGCAGCGGGTTTGGGTCGTAGGGAAAGTCAGTTTCGGTCACAATGTGCCCAGCTACCCGAAGGGCATCCGCGGTTTCTTCGAGGCCACGTCGCCACTGCGGGTCGAGCTTCACCAACACCGATGGCTCCCCCGCCGCAATGGCAATGCGAAGCGGGCGCTGTGGCTCAGCCACGTTAGCAAGCTCAGGTCGGCCAGCCATCACCGAAAGCAAAAGTGCTGCGTCTGTGACGGTGGTTGCGAGCGGGCCGTTCTGGCTCATGCCACCCCACGAATCAAAGCCGATGTCTTGCGGCACAACGCCACCGCCTGGCTTCAAACCAAAGATTCCGCAGTTGCCTGCCGGCCCGCGAATCGAACCCATGCCGTCATTGCCGTGTGCGAAGGGCACGATTCCCGCAGCAACCGCAGCAGCAGAACCGCCGGATGACCCTCCGGGCGTGCGCTCAAGGTTCCACGGGTTTCGGCTAACGCCGAACACAGAGTCGGTTGTTCCGAAAACGCAAAGTTCTGGCACGGTTGTTAAACCGAGGATTATCGCCCCGGCAGCCCGCAGCCTCGCAACAAGCTCATGATCTGCTGGCTGTGGCTCGGCGCTAGTTGCCGCTGAGCCAACGCGCATCGGCTCGCCCGCAACCTCGATGCTGTCTTTGATTGCAATGGGCACGCCGGCTAGTGGCAGCGACGCTAAGTCTGCGCGGGCATCGAGCGCTGCGGCTTCGGCGAGTGCACGCTCTGCTCGCACAAGTTGAAAGGCGCCGAGCTTGGCGTCATGCAACTCGATGCGACTGAGCGCAGCCTTCGTCGCTTCAACGGCAGTAATTTTTCGTGCGCGAACGTCAGCAGCTAACTCCGCGGCGGTGAGGAGGTTCATGGCAAAAGTCTATAAGCCTGTGCGCGCAATCACCTGCTCTAACGGTGAGCGAGGATGGCCTTCCACATAGAGCGAGTAATGGCAAACCAATGTCGCTGGCTCTAGCTATCGTAACCTCTGCCCGACGATTATCTCCCTATTCAAAGGAGTCCGCACATGACGCGTAAGCGAACCTCAACGAGTAGATACTCCGCAGAAATAGGCTACTCAAGGCTGCTCGAAAAGAATGCCGCCTCGATAGTGGATGCGTACCACTCTTATTTAGGCACGGGCGAGGTGCACTGGGTTGGAGAAACGCAGCTGCACGATTTTACGGTTGCCCATGATGGCTTTGTAAAGGGCGCCGGCGAAGTCAAGGCCGACATTGATCCTCGTTTTATGCGCTTCTACCGAGCTCTACACAAAGGGGATTTGAGCCAAATTGCCCTTTCCAAAGGCCTGGGCCACTGGGGTTGCGTTCTTTCTCTTGATAGCAATTTAATGAGAGTTGAGAAGGAGCTTCCGGCGCTAATCGGCGAACTAGCCTCACGGGGCATGCTTACATTCGACACTGAACAGAACTGGCATGAAGACGTACAGACTTTGAGGGCTAGTGCTCAAAGAATTGGCTTAAGAAATACTTGGTTCCACGGGCCGAGTGAGCACTCGAATGCGCTTATTATGCTTGAGCCTTGGGGCGGTCTTGTGCCAGAACAGTGCCCGCCCCTTCAAGGCTGGGTTGACCTGATGATTGGCACCCATAAAAATAAAGCCTCATTTTCAGGCTTATTGGGGAATGAACAACTTATAGAAAGGCATTTATTCTTCTGGGTTGAGTCTGCAAGCCCCTTGGAGCTCCGGCAATTCGTGCTCTATCACGCAAACCGGCTCCCCTCTGAAGAACTATCGCTTCCCATTGGCGTGACTCATTTCTGGGTCGGCATTACGAGGGCATTTCAAACGGGAGACTTTGCCTGGCTTTTTGAACCGGAATCAGGTTGGTCGCTTCTTCAGCGAGAAAACGGCCTTGTCCAGTTACTCAAGTTCAGCTGAATCTTCTGCCAAAGATCTAAGAGTATTCAGGGTTTGATTTTTATAAAGCCAATACCACGGGCCTGAAACTGCGCTAGACGTAAAGCCACAGGCGTGGGTTGCCAAAAGTGCCGCCTTAGAAATGCTAAGTTCTTGACCGTCGTAGATGACGGAGGTGTCTGAGTGAACTGTGGCGGTAACGTTTTCATCCTGTACGAAGTTGAGGGTGGCCCCAATAGGAATGTTCACTGAGGCGAAACTAAACCGACGACCATACCTTGAGACTCTCTCCAAGGCTTTCTTGTCGTCAGGCTCAAAGAAGACATCTTCCTTTGGAGTGACTTCATTGATTGCAATCATTTCAAGGATTGTCTGAACTTTGTGCGGATCTAGTTGAAAGAAGAACTCACGACCCTTGTTCTTCCGGTAGTCATCGAACGCCTTGTGCAATCGCCTTTCAACATCGCGTTTGTCTGCGACGGTAGCAGCGTAATAGCACTGATAAGGCAACGGAACACCGCTCCCATAAAGTTCTTTCATGCGGCGTTTTAGGTCGTCCGTTACGCCAATCTTGATGTAATCAGGCATCGCTTCATTAGTCAGAATGTAAACGATACTCATCTATTTACCTTCTTCAGTGGGCGGTCGCAACGCATCCAAAACTGCCTGAATCTCTTCGACGGCGGCCTGCAGACTTTCGAGAATCTCCTCGGCAATAACTTCTGGTGCTGGCAGATCAGCGGCGTCGACGATTGAATCGTCTTTTAGCCAGAGAATGTCGAGATTGGTCTTGTCACGAGCAATCAGGTCGGCATAGGCGAACTTCTTAAAACGATCCGTCTCGACTCTGTTTTGACGATGTCCAGCAGAAAATGCTTGCACGAACTCTTCAAGGTCTACACGTTTTAGGCTCTTGGTCTTTTGTGTGAAGTGCATGTTGGTTCTGAAGTCATAGACCCAGAGGTATTTCGTCCAGGGGGTTTCGGATGCTGTCTTCTTCTCGAAGAACAGTACGTTAGCCTTCACTCCGCCTGCATAGAAGATACCTGTTGGCAGGCGCAGTAGGGTGTGAACGTCGAACTCTTTGAGCAGGCGTTGACGGATTGTCTCACCCGCACCACCCTCAAATAAAACGTTGTCTGGCAGAACAACTGCTGCGCGACCGTTTACATCCATGATGGTTTTGATGTGCTGCACGAAGTTCAACTGTTTGTTCGACGTTGTTACCCAGAAGTCTGGGCGCATAATGGCGAGATTGTTCTTGCCCACCTTGCCATCTTCGGTGACAAATGTGTTTGCTGCCTTTGTTCCGAAAGGTGGATTCGCAAGCACTACCGAGTAGCGCTTGCCCGGGTCTGCGGTCAGTGAGTCACCCACATAGATTGGTGAGTCTGCGCCTGGCTTCACCATGCCATGAAGAATCATGTTCATCGCTGCCAAGCGGGCTGGGCCGTCCCCTAACTCGGTTCCCGTCGCAAAGTTTGTCTGCAAATGATTTGTCTCTTTTGGAGAGTTTGCGGTTGGAGCAGCGTGCTCGAACGCTGAAAGTAGGAATCCGCCTGAACCAACTGCAGGATCGTTCACTGTGTCTTTGGCAGTAATCTGCATTACGTCAACCATCGCGGCGATAAGTGCACGAGGAGTGAAGTATTGACCAGCGCCAGACTTCATGTCTTCAGCGCCTTTTTGAAGCAATGACTCGTAGGCGTCACCCTTGATATCAGTTCCAGTGGCAGACCAGTTCTGCTTGTCGATCAAGTCAACAATCAACTGCTTCAACTTTGCAGGGTCCTTGAAACGGCTTTGAGCGCCACGGAAGATAGTGCCTAGAACGCCTTTTTGCTTCGCAAGGGTCTGAAGGATGTGGTTGTAAGTGTCTTCAAGTTGCGAGCCATCCGCGTCCAGCAACCGCTGCCATGAACAATCTTCAGGAACGATTCCCGTCTCAGGGTTTATCTTTCTAGTCTCTCGCTCATGAGCCATCTTCAAGAACAGTAGGTAAGTCAACTGGTCGGTGTATTCGACGACGTGAACACCATCGTCACGGAGGATTGCACAAAATGCCCAAAGTTTGTCTACGAGTTGTCGAGATGTCGATTGAGCCATCCGCTCCTCATTTGATTCGCATACTTTGCAATGGATTTCGCTTAACAAGATTGAGCCGCCTGTTCATTTGTAAAGTATTTGCTCAGAATTGACTTCCTTAGGGTTTGGATTTCATGAGAAATGGAAAAGCAGGCACTCTTTAGGTTTCCCGTTTGTACCTCATGGATTTCGATGAAATCGAGTATCTCTTGTAGTTGATTTAGTGGCGGCATTGGGACAACAAAATCTCTGATTGCACTTAGACCCAGCCTGCCACGACCAAGGCCATGAACCTTTCCATTCGCCCAAATACTGGCAGTTGCAGTTTGTGTGGCTAACATTGCCCATCTTGCAACTGTCTTATCTTGTAAACGGATCCTGATGCAATCGGATTTCACAATCGCATCGTCACCTAGATAGGGCGCAATACAGACTCTTGGCCTCGTGTCCATGAGTGAGGCAAAAAGGAGATCCCCTTGACGCACATTGTGCTTAGAAAGTGTCTTGGCATGCTCGTTGGTCACAAAGGCATCCGCCTGAACCCAGGTCCCGTAGCCAATGTTCTGCAGGCGCACAACACGAGCGCCTTTGTCTACGTAGTGACTAGATTTTAGGTTTGAACCAAACGGTCCATCAACTATGTCCTTGGGTGTGCTTACAAGTTCATTCAGTTTGGGGAACGTCCACTTGCTATACCCACTGCCTTGGAAGTTACCTGAGAAGACTTTCGTTAGAAAAGACGTCCACTCTGTTTCTAGTTTAGAAAGTGACGCATTTACTTCGGCGAGCGCTTTGTCGAGTCTGGATAGGTGATCATCGAGGGCTTCAACGATTCGCTTCTGCTCGTCAAGCGGTGGCAGATTGACAAGAGTGTCACGAAGGTCGTTACCTGAGATGGCACCAAAGGTTGTGCCTTTGCCTCTTGATTGGATAGATGCTTCTACATGTTTGAGGTACCAGATGAGATAACTCTGGTCGAGTCGGCTGCCTGCTCGGATTGCTGCAAGCCCTCGACCGATTGCGCAGTCTTGGTCTGCAATGTTTGTTGGTCCTACTGGAGCACGGACTGACATCAGTACGTCGCCAACCTTTGCAAACTTTGTGCCCGCAGTTGTCCACTGTCGCACCGTTGGATGCTTACTTCCGAACTCGGCTTTGCCTTGGAAGAAAGGAACGCCATCACCTGATTTGTTGTAGGTGCTTCCAGGGGGAGATTGCCCCATGATTACATCAGCGACATCTCCAAGTCGCCGAGTTATCCAGTTGCTTGGGAGTTCACTCATGCGCTCAATGCCTGGTTCAAATCGGTGATGATGCCTACTGGATCAGTGAAGTCCCGTTCAATGCCGTTACTCCCGCCCCACTCAATGAATGGGACTGCGTCAAGAGCAGGGGTCTCGAAGGTGACTCCTGTGCAGACGTAATCCTTGATTGCGTCAAGCCAGCGACGCTGTTCATTGGTGAATCGTGCACCGCTTTGTTCTTGAGTTAGGAGCCAGCCTTGGTAGCGCTCTTCTACTACGTCTGCAAATGGGATTAGTTCAGGCATGATGCCGAGGCTATACCTAACCAACGACACTAGGTCGACGGTCTTATTGTTGATGCTTCGGTTTGTCTTTTTCAGCATCTCGTAGGACTTCCAAATAACTGCGGGCGTCCAGTCTTGGTGAGGTTTGCGAATAGTTGCGATTAAGTCTTCGATTTCTTTTCTGGTCACGCCTGAGTTTTGAGGGCGGCTGTAAAGCAACTGCAATGCAGTGATTTCGTCTTTGTTCTCTTCGAGATAGCGATTCCAGTCGCTGATGAGTCGCTCAGCAAGTTCGAGGTTAGGCACGCCACCGGCAAACAAGAGGCTGTCTGGCGTGACTTCATCTCTGAATATGTATTTGCTTTGGTGCATGGTCACAAGGCGCGTGCGAAGTTTTTCAGAGGTTGCCAAAACACCCGCGAGTTCTTGAACGAACAGGTGAACGGTTAGTTCTTCGCTTTGGCCCTCAGGAGCAGCTTCTTTCGCCGCTGCAATGTCGTCAGCATTGACGGAGCGCACTAGCTGCTGAGAGATTTCTTCGATTGACACACCGGCGAGCGCCTCGATTTCGTCGCGCTCACTGGTGGTCATGCGCATTCCAAGTTTTGAAAGGCGTGAGCCAAGTGTGGCAGCTTCATCTTGGGTGAGCTCGCGCGCTGCGGCTTTCTTAAGCAGTGAATCAAGGCTGGCGGTTTTTACTCGTTCAGTAACCGTCACGTCAACAAAGTCGTGCTCAGTCACACCAATCGCATCAACGATTACGAAGCGCTCTTTGTGAACTCCCTGCTCGGTTACAGCCTGAAAGTCTGAGTCGCTGATGCTTCTTGCGCCTCGGCCCTTCATCTGTTCGAAGTAGGTGCCCGAGCGAACGTCGCGCATGAACAACACGCATTCGAGAGGCTTAACATCTGTGCCGGTTGCGACCATGTCAACAGTTACGGCGATTCTCAACTCTGGCGAGTTGCGGAGGCTCGTTATCAAGTCAGCTGGGTTCGGCGCCGTGTAAGTGATTTTGGCGGCGAAACCATCACCCTTATTGAACACTTGACGAACGATGCGAACGATGGTTTCAGCGTGCGCGTCGCTTTTGGCGAAAATCAGAGTCTTAGGCACAACCGAACGCCTCTCACCCCGGTCGTTTAGCTCTGGAAAGATTTCTGTAAAGAGTCGGTCGCGGAAGGTCTCGAGCACCAAGCGAATATGATTTGGGCTTTCAACCGCGATACCCTCATCGGTGGGCTTCCAGTCGACATCTTCGTCAAGAATGTGATCTTTTTGCTCTCGGGTGCGCTTATCGATAGCGGGCACAACGCTGCCGGCTTCAATCAATCCACCTTCTTGCTCAATCTGAGTCTTGATGCGATAAATCTCAAAGCCAACGTTAACTTCATCAGCGACCGACTGTTGAAAGGTGTATTCACTCACCAGATTCTGCTCGAAAAAGCCAAGAGTTTGCTTTGTAGGCGTAGCCGTCAAACCAATAATCTGCGCGTCGAAATATTCGAGCACCTTGCGCCACTGGCCATAGATGCTGCGGTGGCATTCATCCACGATTATTAGATCGAATGCCTCAGGAGGCAGGCGATCTGAATAGACCGCCTCGACTTCGCCCGTGATGTGCGGGTTGTCGATGTCTGCGGAGTATCCCGCTGGAATCGGCTCGCCTTTGAGACCAGCCCAAACTCGCTGAATAGTCGAGATAACCACTTTTGAAGAATCAGCAGCACCGCTCGCAGACAGCAACTCGACCGGATAGATTGCGCTGAACTTGCGGCCATCGTCAGGGGTGTCAAAGTTGTCGAACTCGCGCTTGGTTTGCTCGCCGAGGTTGTTGCGGTCGACCAAGAAGAGAACGCGCTTGAAGCCACCGAACTTCAACAGGCGATAAATTTCGGTCACCGCCATGCGAGTTTTGCCGGCGCCGGTGGCCATCTGAACGAGCGCGCGACGACGACCATCGTTTTGCAGCCAGTGCTCGATGTTCAGAATGGCGCGGTTCGAAGCGGGTCGTAGGTCATAAGTGTCTGTCGATGGCATGTTCGGAATCTGAGTGCGCCAGCCGCCATTGCCCGTCTTTGGGTCTTCGGCGCGAATAATCGCCGCAAGCGTTTCAGGCCGTTGAAAGTTGAAGATGCTGCGCGAGGTTGGGTCAGGGTCAAAGTGGTTGGAGAAGAACAGCTCGGTCGACGATGCTTCATAGACGAATGGCAGGTTGTTTTTGGCCAGCACTGCGTTGAGTTTTTGCGCTGCGGTGAGGTTGGTCGCGTAGCGCATCGCCTGGTGGTGCACTTCGGCGAGTGTGGTGCCGGCAGGCTTAGCCTCAACCACGCCGACGATTCGTTTGTCAACGTATAGGAGGTAGTCAACGCGACCATCGGCCATCGGCACTTCGCGTACTGCGACACCTCTGCCTGCTGAGAGGTTTAGTGCGTTTCGGTCTTGCACGACCCAGCCAGCTCGCTCAAGGTGGGCGTCAATCTTCTGACGGGCCTTCGCTTCTGCTGGTAATCCCCCACTGCTCATAGGTTCAAGAATAGCAATGGGCTTTGGCAAAAGCCTTTGCTCTGCCTCCATTTCGACAGCCGGTTCCTGCAATCGCCGTAGGCCGCGACGCCATCCCCCATTAAGAGGAATTTGCTGTAGACGCCCAGAGCTTACTTCGAATCTTGTACACAGTCGCGACAATGAATAGTTATAAACAATTCTCAAAATGCCTACCATTTGAGTAAAGTCAGATGAGAAAATTGGAAGGTAGCCATCGAGGACAGAGGGAGGCTTGCAGATGACCCACAACAACATTTCCAAAACGGAATTGACCGAGATGATTTGTAGTCTGCTTGCGCAGTACGGAGTCACTCTTGAGGCATTCCTCGCCTCCGCGCTTGACGACCTCGACATCCCTGAGGTTAGAGAGCTGTGGCTCCTTTACCATGATGTTTTGGTTGAGCCATTAGCGGCCTAATGGATCCTCTCGTTGAGAAGGCCCAGAGATTTGCGCAAGAAATTGAAGATTTAGTCAACAAAACAATTTGCACTGATTTTCGACTAGAGACGCTGCAAACCGTCCCAGGACAAGTGCAAATCGTTTCAAAGCCGATGTCTGAAGCTATATCTCTCAAGCCTGTTTCACATCCAATTGAATTTTCCCAACTAGTTAGAGGCAAGCCCGTTCTAGGCATAAAGCTGGGCTACTCTGTTGAACTTGACTCTAAAACCAAAGACCTGCGCGTTAGAACCTCTTCAGCAGCTATTACGCTCATCCAGGAGAAAGAAAAGCCGATCATTCGCCTTGAGTTTGAGAGAGATCAGGGTCTTGAGCCTGGAAAAATATCAGCGAGAAAGCATTCACGTCACGCCGCCCACGTTCACATTCATGGAACCTCGGCGGATCTCAGCTACATCTGGGGTCTTCACGGTCGGCACGCAAAAAGGGATTTAGAATCCCTCCACATTCCGGTCGGCGGTAGAAGATTTCGGCCGACCATTGAAGACCTTATTGAGTTCCTGTGCCAAGAGGAAATAATTAACGGCATAAAGCCAGGTGGCCTCAAAGCCCTTGAGCAAGGCCGAACGAGATGGCTCGCCATTCAGCTGACTTCAACCATTCGTGGCAACTTGCCCGAAGCCATCAAAATTATTGAGGCTGAAGGTTACACAGTAATTCGAGCGTAACTGCCTCTGCCAAAATCGCAACTACTAGTCAGGCAATCTTGAGTTCGAGGGCTGTGTGGATCTCGGTCAAGGCCACCGTGGTTTTTAACAACTAGCGACTTGCGCTGTCAACCACATTCTTCACGAGCATCGCTCGGGTCATTGGGCCTACGCCGCCTGGGTTTGGCGAGAAGAAACCTGCGATGTCGGCCACGCGAGGGTCGACGTCGCCCACGAGGGCTGCCTTGCCGTCGGGGCTGGCGCCTTCGACGCGCGTGATGCCAACGTCGAGCACAGCCGCGCCTGGTTTGATCCATTCGGGCACGACAAAGTGGGCTACGCCAACAGCTGCCACGACGATGTCGGCGCGGCGAATGGCGTGTTCAACATCGGTCGAGCCTGAGTGCAACAGGGTCAC
>CANFKN010000017.1 GCA_947447385.1 Microbacteriaceae bacterium | reverse complement strand
TCTGCGAAGCCTTCGCTGATCATGTCCATCAACTCTTCGCGCTGTTCGAGGTCTTGAAAAGCTGCCTCGGCGGCGTTCAACTGAAAAGTCTCAAGGTCGGCAAGTGTGTAGCCGAAAACGTCAACGAGAAGCTCAAGCTCTTTGGTCAACGTTGTGCCGCTCATCAAACGGTTGTCGGTGTTGACTGTGACTTTGAAGCCCAAATCATAAAGAACAGCAAAAGGATGATCAGCAACCGTCGCATCTTCAATCTGCACGGCACCAGTTTGCATGTTCGATGAAACGGCAAGTTCGAGCGGAATCTGGCGGTCATAAACCCAACGAGCAACCGGGCCAAGCTCAACAAAGTCGGTGTCGTTTTCGCTGCGTGAAAGCAGAATGTCTTCGATGATGCGAACGCCGTGGCCAAGGCGCAGCGCGCGGCCAGAGACGATTGCGTCGTGAATGCTGTCGATGCCGTCAGCCTCACCAGCGTGAACGGTGACCGGCATTAGCTCGCTTGCCAAATAGTCAAAAGCCAACTTGTGGCGGCTTGGCATGAAGCCCTTTTCAGCGCCGGCGATGTCGAAGCCGACAACACCCTGGTTGCGGTGGCGAACGGCAAGCTCAGCGATTTCGAGAGCGCGGTCAGCGTGACGCATCGCGGTGATCAGCTGGCCGGTGCGAATGAACCCACCCTTAGCCTCAATGGCATCCATGCCCTGCTCGAGGCCATCTTGAACGGCTTCAACAACCTGGTCAAGAGTCAAACCCTGCTGCAGGTGCTGCTCTGGTGCCCAGCGAACCTCGCCATAAATAACGCCGTCGGCGGCAAGGTCTAGCACGAACTCGCGAGCCACGCGCTGCAAACCTTCAACTGTTTGCATCACTGCAATGGTGTGGTCAAAAGTTTCGAGATAGCGAACCAGCGAACCTGAGTCAGCTGAGTCAACAAACCACTGGCCGAGCTCGACTGCGTCGGTGGTTGGCAACTTGTGGCCAACTTCGGCAGCGAGGTCGATGATGGTCTGCGGGCGCAAGCCACCGTCAAGGTGGTCGTGCAACGAGATTTTTGGCAGCTTCTTGAGGTTCAAACTAGGCATTTTGGCTTTCTAACCTTCGATTCGGTCAATCACAATGCTACCTGAGCCACCAAAACGGTTGGCCGGGCGTTCACCCAGAGCGTTGTTTGCTGCAATGTCGAAAGCGCCTTCGAGCGAGGCTAAGCCCGCGTCAAAGCGAGCGGCCTCATCGGTGAAAAGGGTCATGAGCGGCTGGCCCGCAGTGACCTGCTCGCCAGGCTTGGCGTGCAGGGTGATTCCTGCGCCAAACTGCACCGCGTCTTCTTTGCGGGCGCGGCCGGCACCCAAACGCCAGGCGGCAACGCCAACCTGGAGGGCATCTAAGCGATTTAAATAGCCGGTGGATGGCGCCACAACAACGTGGCTCTCGCGCGCCTGCGGCAACGGCACACTTAGGTCGCCGCCCTGAGCCTGAATCATTTCAGCCCACTTGTCGTGAGCTTTGCCATTGTTTAGGTTGGCGCGAACGTCGACCTCACCAAGACCAGCCAGGCGCAACATTTCGGCAGCGAGTTCAACCGTTAGCTCGATAACATCGGCTGGGCCGCCGCCCTGCAAAACCTCAATCGACTCTTCAACTTCTAGCGCATTGCCGATCTTGAGACCGAGTGGCGTGTTCATGTCGGTCAAAAGTGCCGTGGTTTTCACGCCGGCATCTTGACCGAGCGCAACGAGGGTTTGCGCCAGTTCACGCGCCCGCTCGACAGTTTTCATGAAGGCGCCGGTGCCGACTTTCACGTCGAGCACCAAAGAGCCCGTGCCCTCGGCAATCTTTTTGCTCATGATCGAACTTGAGATGAGTGCGATCGACTCAACCGTGCCGGTTACGTCGCGCAGGGCATAAAGTTTGCGGTCGGCCGGCGCAAGGCCACTGCCGGCGGCGCAAATGACTGCCCCAACCTCGGCTAGCTGGCGGTGCATCTCGTCGTTGCTGAGGGCTGCTCGCCAACCACGAATTGACTCGAGTTTGTCTAGGGTGCCGCCGGTGTGCCCGAGGCCTCGGCCTGAAAGCTGCGGCACGGCCACGCCAAAGCTGGCAACGAGTGGCGCCAGTGGCAGTGTGATTTTGTCGCCAACTCCGCCGGTTGAGTGCTTGTCGGCTGTTGGCCAGGCAAGACCAGCAAAATCTAGTCGCTCGCCTGAGGCGATCATCGCGGTGGTGAGGTCGTGAATTTCGCGGCGGTTCATTCCGTTGAGCAAGATGGCCATTGCCATTGCCGACATTTGCTCGTCGGCAACCTTGCCGGCCACATAGTTTTCGACCAGCCAGTTGATGGCGGCGGTGCTGAGTTCGCCGCGTTCACGTTTAGCGATGATTAGTTCGACTGCGCTGAAAGCACTCATTAGCTTCGTTCCTCAAGTTCGCGTGGGCCAAAAGCATCTGGCAAGACCTGTTCGATTGTGCGAATGCCCGAAATGGTTTCGAGCAGCATGCCAGGGGCCGAGTGTTCAAACAGCAGCTGGCGGCAACGACCACAAGGCATCAAAATGTTGCTCGACTTGTCAACGCAGGTGAATGCCACCAGCTTGCCGCCACCGGTGCGAAAGAGGTCACTCACGAGCGAACATTCGGCACAGAGAGTCACGCCATAGCTTGCGTTTTCAATATTGCAACCAGAAACCACGCGGCCATCGGCAGTCAAAGCTGCCGCGCCAACGGCAAAGTTGCTGTAGGGCGAATAAGACTTCTGCATGGCCAAAACGGCTTCGGCCCGAAGGGAATCCCAGTTAATTTCAGCCATTGAAAACGCCGCCTAACTCTTTATGTAGGCTTTGCCGGCAGCTGCCGGGCCGGTGACCTTGCCAACCAAGCCGGCAACCAAAACCACGGTCAAAACATATGGCAACATAAGCAAGAAGTCGCTCGGCACGTGCGAACCGACAGTTGAGAGGCTGTATTGCAGGTTCTCGGCGAAGCCAAACAACAGGCCAGCGAAGGCTGCATAGATCGGGTTCCAGCGGCCAAAGATTAGCGCTGCCAAAGCGATATAACCGGCGCCGTTGGTCATCTCTTTGCCAAAGGCAAGCGATTGACCGATGGTAAAGAATGCGCCACCAAGACCAGCCAAGGCACCACCGATCATGACGCTGCGGTATCGGGTTGCATAAACCTTGATGCCAACGGTGTCAGCTGCCTTAGGGTATTCACCAACTGCACGAAGGCGCAGACCCCAACGGGTTTTGTAAAGCGCAAACCAAACACCAATGACGGCGACATACATCAGATAAACAATCGGAGTCTGGCTAAAGAAAACCGGGCCGATTACCGGAATCTGCGCTAAGCCAGGCACATCAAACGATGGCAGGCGAGGTGGCGCGTTGAACACCTGCGAGTTTGCCGACATGAAAGTGCTGAACATAAAGTTCGTTAAACCGATCACCAAAACGTTGAGCACAACACCGATGATGATTTGGTCAACGACGTAGCGAATCGCAAACACTGCGAGCAACCAAGAAACGAACGCACCCGCGACCATCGCACCAATAAGCCCAACCCATGGGTTTTGAACCAGCGTTGCCACCATTGCCGAAACAAACGCTCCTGCGAGCAACTGACCTTCAATAGCAATGTTGACAAGACCAACGCGTTCGCTGAGCACACCGGCGAGCGAACCAAAAATCAACGGCACTGCCAACGAAAGCGAGCCGTGAAGCAGCGCGGTGATGGTCATGGTCTGACCGTTGAACAACGAGATCAAAATGTTAAAAACAAAGACCACTCCAAAACCAATGCTCAACCAGCGCGAAGCAACGCGGCCGGTCAAAGCAAACCACCAGGCAAGTGCGGTTGCCAAAAGCGTGAGGCCAAACGTCAGCCAGGCACTGAAGGCAGTGCTGGTGATGATGTTCGCAAATCTGAAAGCTTCGCCAGCTGCACCGGTTGCGGTGGCATTGCTGTTGATTTGAATCGTGGTTTCGCCGCCGGGTGCAATGGCCGCAACCCACAGGGTAATGAGGGTTAAAACAGACAAAATGATCGGCACGCGAATCGCGCCGCGCTTTAGAGTTTTCATGCGCGGGCCTCCTTTGACTTAGGCATAAAGAAGATCGAGCGCACTAGCGGTGGCGCTGCAATAAATAAAACGATCATCGACTGAACCACATAAACGATATCGATTGGCACGTTTTGGTTCGCCTGCATGGTCACAGCACCTGCGCGCAGGCCACCAAACAAAATGCCGGCAGCCAAAACACCAACCGGGTTAGAACGACCGAGCAGTGCAACTGTGATTGCGTCGAAACCGTAGGTTGCTGCCACGCCAGTGCCTAGGTACTTTTCGGTGCCCAGAATCTGCGAGGTGCCAGCAAGACCAGCGAGCGCGCCTGAGACTGCCATCACCAAGAAGTAGGTGCGACCAATGTTTACGCCGGCGACTTTAGAAGCGCTCGGGTTGTGGCCCAGTGCCCTGAAGTGAAATCCAACAGATGAACGGTTCATGAGCCACCACACCGCTGCAACTGCGAGCAGCATGACGATAAAACCAAGATGCAACGGATAATCTGGCCCGGCCAACGAAGGGTAAAGCGCATCTTGCGGAATCGGGCTCGACTGAGGGTTTGAAGCCAGAGGAGCTTTCAGCCAGCTCGTCAACGAATAGTGCAAGAGATAAACCGCAATGTAGTTAAACATGATGGTCACGATAACTTCGTTAGCGCCGGTGGTAGCTTTCAAGAAACCGACGAAACCACCGAACAGCGCCCCGCCTAAGATGCCGGCAAGCACGGCCACCAAGAAGTGCAGTGGGCCAGGCCAAATTGGCACATAAAGCGCGATGATTGTTGAACCGACTGCACCGACGATGATCTGACCGGTGCCACCGATGTTGAAGAGGCCCGAACGAAAGGCCACTGCCAGGCCAAGACCGGCAATCGTGATGGGTGTTGAATATGCCAAAGTCTGCGTGAGCGACAAAATGCCGTCACCGAAGTTATCGGCGTGATAGTTATAAATCGAACCTCTGAAAAGAGCGTCGTAGGCACCGAATACCGACTGCCAAATCGCACTCAACATATCGCCGGGGCGTGCAAAGAAGTAGCCAGCGGTTGCCTGAACATTCTCGTTCGATAGCGCAATCAGAATGCCACCGACCAAGAACGATGCCAAGACGGCCAGCACAGGAATCAGCGCGTTGCCCGTGAACAGCTCGCGGGCCAGGCCTGAAAAACGCCCGACTGGTGCTTCAGTTTTTTGAGTTTTCATTTTGTCGCTCATGCGGTTATTCCTGCCATCATCTGACCCAAAACTTCTCGCGGTGTGGTTGAAGGCACAATGCCGACGATCTTGCCGCGATACATCACAGCAATGCGGTCACCGAGCTGCACCGCCTCATCAAGTTCAGTTGCCACAATCAAAACCGGCAAACCAGAGTTTCTGGTGTTCACGATCTGTTCGTGCACAAATTCGATTGACCCAACGTCAAGACCACGGGTTGGTTGCGAAGCAACCAAAAGCTTAAGTTCGCGCGAAAGCTCTCGAGCCAAAACAACTTTTTGCTGGTTGCCGCCAGAAAGTTTGCCGGCCTTTGTGTCGATGCTCTGGGTGCGAACGTCAAACTCTTTGACGAGTTTGGTTGCGAATTCGCGCAAATATTTCAGCTGAAGATTGAGGCCCTTCACGAAAGGTTTGCGGTCGGCTCGGTCAAGAATTAGGTTCTCGGCAATTGTGAAGTCTGCCACCAAACCGTCGTCGGTGCGGTCTTCAGGAACAAACCCGACACCTAGGTCAAGAACCTGTTTCACTGGGCGGCCCAGAAGCTCTTGGCCGTTGAGTTTGATTGAACCAGTTGCTTTAGGCATGAGACCCAAAATAGCTTCGGTGAGCTCAGTTTGGCCATTGCCCTGCACGCCGGCAATCACAAGAATTTCGCCCTGGTGAATTTCGAAGCTCACATCGTCGAGCACTTTTGTGCCGCTGTGGCTCACAGCGCTAAGCCCAGAAACCACGAAGCTCAAATCGCCAAGTTTGGCAGGTGACTTAGAAATTTCAAGGTCAACGGCACGCCCAACCATCATGCTGGCAAGATCGCTCGCCGATTCATCTGGTGAAGCTTCGCCAACAACTTTGCCGAGACGCAAAACCGTGATTTTGTCGGCAACTTCTTTAACCTCACGAAGTTTGTGGGTGATGAAGACGATTGCGGTGCCACGATCACGCAAGGCCTTCATAATGGCCATCAGCTCATCGGTTTCTTGCGGAGTCAAAACCGCGGTTGGCTCATCAAAAACCAAAATCTGCGCATTGCTGATTAGCGCTTTAACAATCTCGACTCGCTGCTGAACGCCAACTGGTAGGTCGCCAACGATGGCATCTGGGTCAAGATCAAAACCAAATTGGTCTGAAATTTCGCGCACCTTGGCACGCGCCGCTGCCATGTCTAGCACGCCGCCAAACTTGGTTGGCTCGTGACCCAAAATCACGTTTTCGGCGACAGTGAAAACCGGAATCAACATGAAGTGCTGGTGCACCATTCCGATGCCGGCGGCCATTGCATCGCCCGGGCCAGAAAATTTCACAACTTTGTCGTCGAGCAAAATCTCGCCGCCATCGGCTTGATACAAACCATAAAGCACGTTCATCAGCGTTGATTTGCCAGCGCCGTTCTCACCCAGCAGGCAGTGGATTTCTCCGGGCTGCACCGTTAGCGAAACGTTTTCATTGGCCACCAACGAACCAAATCGTTTAGTGATTGAACGAAGTTCAAGCTTCATTGCTCTGCCTACTCAGTCTTCAAGATGGGTCTAGACCCCTTTGTTTCAGTCTATGTTGATTGCTGCCCAAAAATGTTGAAAGCCGAGGGTCTTTCGACCCTCGGCTCTCTTTACAACGAATAACTAGTTGGCATACATCGAGGTGACGGTTACTTCACCTGAGATGATTTTTGCCTGTAGGTCGTCAAGCTCAGCCTGAATGCCGTCTGGGTAGACAACGTCGTGCTGAGGTGCAATTGAAACGCCACCGTTTTCTAGGGTGCCAACGTACTGGTTCACGTCGCCACCGGTGAAGGTGCCGTCAACGCCGCTCTGAATAACTTCAACAACAGCCTTTGACATGTGCTTCTCGATTGAGGTCAAGATGTTTGCCTTGTAAGCGGTGTGAGCTGAAATGCCATACCAGTCACTGTCAACACCAATAACGTAGGTGCCTGGGTGCTCTAGTGTTGCCTGGCCGGTGCCTGCACCAACTGGACCAGCAACTGGCAAGATGATGTCAGCGCCCTGTGAGATGAAGTTCTCGGTCAGAGTCTTGCCCTTGCTTGCATCGCTGAAGTCGCCGGTTGCAGCCCACTTCGAGTTGTCAGTGCCTTCTGCGCCTAGAACCTCAACGCTGGTGCCCTTAACGCCGTTGTAGTATTCAACGCCCTGCTTGAAGCCATCCATGAAGATGGTTACTGAAGGGAACAACATACCGCCATAGGTAGCGACTTTGCCGCTCTTGGTGGTTGCTGCTGCTAGGTAACCAGCTAGGAATGCTGCCTGAGCTGTGTTGTATTGCAATGGCTTTACGTTGTCTAGTGACAATGGTGAATAGTCTGCGTTTGAAAGAGCTGAGTCGATCAAAGCGAACTTCACGTCTGGGTTCTTCTGAGCAAAGTCAGCGGTTGCAGCTGCAAGTGCGAAACCAACGTTGACGATTAGGTCACAGCCGTCGGTAACCATTGCCTGAACACCTGAAACATAGTCAGCTGCTGCTGCGTTTTCTGGTGATTCAACCTGTGCGGTCTGAACGCCGATTGTGGTCTTTGCTTCGAGCAAGCCGTTGTAGGCCTCTTCGTTGAAGCTTGCGTCTTTGAAGCCGCCCTGGTCAGAAACCATGCAAGCCTTGTAGTCGATTGGTGTTGCGGTTGGGGTTGCAGGTGCGCTTGAGCAACCAGTTAGTGCAAGTGCAATTACTGCTGAACCTGCAAGAGTTTTAAGAACGGTACTGCGCGAAAAGCTTTTCACGGTTTTCCTCCTGTTATCGGGCGGTGCGATTCACCACCCGTGATGATTTCAGCCTACGAGCTCTTTCAGCCGTGGCGCGCTATTAGAGAGATTTATTAACTCAATAGTTACAAATCATTAAATGAA
Organism: Microbacteriaceae bacterium; assembly: GCA_947447385.1. Taxonomy (GTDB): domain Bacteria; phylum Actinomycetota; class Actinomycetes; order Actinomycetales; family Microbacteriaceae; genus Rhodoluna. Next base: position 5,727 of record CANFKN010000017.1, on the reverse strand, counting down.
ACTAGGATGCCCGTCTCAGCGAGCATCCCAGTTATTAAAGGTTTAAAAGTTGTTGCTTGAGTCTCGAACCTACTGAGGTGTCGAAGCCGAAACAACTTTGAGCGCACCAGAAATGATGTCAGCTTTGAGCGCATCGATTTTTGCTGCGACGCCAGCAGGCCAGGCAAGGTCGTGCTCTGGTGCAATCGAAACGCCACCGTTTTCAAGCGTGCCGATGTAGGTGCTGTTTGACCAGTTGCCATCGTGAGCGTCACCGATGATGGTTGAAACGGCGCCGGTCATGTTCTTTTGAATCGAGGTGAGCATGATCGACTTGTAGTTTGCTGGGGCGGTCACATAGCCGTCGCTGTCAACCCAAATCACCGAGGTGCCTGGCTTTTCAAGTGCGGCTGCACCTGCGCCTTCGCCAACCTGACCGGCCACCGGCAAGATGATGTCAGCGCCTTGAGCAATGAACTGCTCGCTCAAGGTTTTGCCCTTGGCGATGTCGGTGTAGTCACCAGAGAAAGTGCCATCTTGGGCGGCTTTGTTCCAGCCAAGAAGCTTCACGCTAGCGCCGTTGTCGGTGTTGAACTTGTCGATGCCATCGGCAAAACCGTCAAGAAAAGCTTTGACTGGTGCTTCTGGTGTGCCGCCAAAAGCCGCGACTGTGCCGGTTTTAGTTGTCGCAGCAGCAAGATAGCCGGCCAAGAAAGCAGCCTGTTCGGTGCTGAACAAAATCGGCTTCACGTTTGGCAAAGTCAAAGTTGCCCAGTTGTCATCAACCGGCGGGTTATCGACAATCGCAAAGTTGATGTCAGGGTTAGCTGTGGCAACCTTGCCGGTAGCCTGAGCCAACTGCCAACCGACGGTCAAAATGAAGTTGCACTTTTCGGTCGCAAAAGCTTCAGTGTTTGCGATCAGCGCTGCGTCATCAGCAGACACGGCAACGCGAGCCTGCAGGCCAGCAATGTCAGCCTCAGCTTTTTGCACGCCCTCCCAAGAAGACTGGTTGAACGACTTGTCTTGCAAATTGCCCGAGTTGGTCACCATGCAAGCCTTGTAGCTTGCGGCGGTTGCAGTCGGGGTGGCAGGTGCTGACGCGCAACCGGCGAGCGCCAAACTAGCGGCAGCGAACACTGCCGTTGCGGCAACAATCTTCTTCACGTTCTTCACTTTCACGTTTTTCTCTCTATTCATCGAAGGTTCCCTTTCAAACCAAACAGATCTTCTTTATTACAAAACTTCGCTGTGGCCAGTGGCCTTTAGCGCATCAACGAGTGACTTGACTCGCTGCGCGTGCTCTTTAGTTGTCACCAACAGTGCATCTGGTGTGTCAACCACGATGATGTCTTCAACACCAATCAGCGCAATAAGGCGGTCAGTGTCACTGACCAAAATTCCGCTGGATGAATCAGCCAAGACCTTAGCGTTGCCCAAAACCGCAAGATTGCCGCGACGGCCCTGCGACTGCAACTCGGCAATCGCGGCAAAGTCGCCAACATCGTGCCAGGTGAACTTGCCGGGAATAACAGCAACCAGGCCGGCCTCAGCCGCTGGTTCGGCGACCGCATAGTCGATGGCAACTTTTTTAAGGCCGGGCCAGACATCCTCGAGAATTTTTTCTTGCGCGTCGGTGCCCCAAGCGTCGGCAATGCGCATCAGATCGGCGTGCAGTGCCGGCTCGTTTTTAGCGAGCTCATCGAGCAGCAAAGCAGCCGGGGCAACGAACATGCCTGCGTTCCAAAGATATTTGCCACTTTCGACAAACTTGCGCGCCTTGGCGATGTTCGGTTTTTCAACAAAACTGTCAACGGCGCGAGCTGAAGGTGCACCATCGACACCTAGCTTCTCGCCCATCTTGATATAGCCAAAAGCAACCGAAGGCTCGGTTGGCTGAATGCCGATAGTCACGATCTTGCCCGTGGCAGCAACCTCAATGGCCTCGCGAACAGTTGCGTGAAAAACTTCAGATTCGTTGATCACGTGATCAGCCGCAAACGACCCGATAATCACGTCAGGCTCGCGCTTCATCAAAATCGCTGCTGCGAGCGCAATGGCCGCCGTTGAATCTTTGGGCGACTGCTCAAGAACGAGATTGTTCGGCAATAAGCCGTCAATCTGCTCGCTCACAGCTTTAGCGTGAGCTTGACCGGTCACCACCAAAATGCGTTCGTTGCCCGAAATTGGGCTGAGGCGATCCCACGTGTCTTGCAAAAGTGTCTGACCAGAGCCAGTCAAATCGTGCAAAAACTTAGGTGCCGAAGCGCGAGAAAGTGGCCAAAGTCGGCTGCCGATTCCGCCGGCGGGAATAATGCTGTGAAAGCGTTCGGTTGGAGTGCGCTGAGAGTTCATTATTTAGGCCTCTGATAAGTGCATTTTGCAGTTGCACCTATTCTCGCAGGTTTAGACTTGAAGAGCTGATTCAAAGCAAATGGTCGAGGAGGATCTTCGTGGCAAATAGGCCCGCAGGAACGCTTTATAGAGGCAAAGTTGGCATGTGGTCGTGGGTTTTGCACCGCATCACCGGCGTTGCGATTTTCTTTTTCTTGCTTGTGCACGTGCTTGACACCGCACTTATTCGCATCGACCCAGCCGGCTACGACGCCGTGATGGCGACCTATAAGACCTGGTACATCGGCCTCGGTGAGACCGGCCTCGTCGCCGCGATCTTGTTTCACGCTCTCAACGGCGTGCGAATCATCTTGATCGACTTCTGGCGCAAGGGTGCCAAGTTTCAAAACGTCATGTTCTGGGTCGTCATCGGTCTTGCAATTTTGCTTTTCGCGGGTTTCGCCCCACGCCACCTAATCAACGTGTTCAGCCACATCTAAGAGGTTTGAAATGTCTGTAATTATCGAAAGCCCACGCAGTCGCAAACGCTCAGGTTTCAACCTTGAGAAATATGGCTGGATGTATATGCGCCTTTCAGGCGTCTTGCTGATCATCTTGATCTTCGGCCACCTATTTGCAAACCTCATGGTCGGCGATGGAATTCACGCCATCAACTTCGCGTTCGTTGCTGGCAAATGGGCTGACCCATTTTGGCAGGTCTGGGATGTCACGATGCTCGTGCTTGCACTTATTCACGGCACCAACGGCATGCGCACTTTGGTCAACGACTATGCCGAGCGGGAATGGATTCGCCGCACGCTGGTTTGGTTGCTATGGATCACCTGCGTGACATTGATTGTCGTGGGCATCTTGGCACTAACCACTTTTGACCCATGTGGCGACCAGGCTTCGCTTGACCTGCTTGCAAAAGATGGCGCAAACGTTGCTGCACTCTGCGCGGCTCACTAGTTATCGCTGCATCCAACTGATTTTCTAAACCTCACGCAACACAAAACGAAGGAATCAATAGTGACCACGGCACAACCAAAGGTTCACACCTACGAATACGACGTTGTAATCGTTGGCGCCGGTGGCGCTGGCATGCGCGCGGCAATTGAAGCCGGCCCGCACGCCAAGACCGCGGTGATTTCAAAGCTGTTCCCAACCCGTTCGCACACCGGTGCGGCCCAGGGTGGCATGGCGGCAGCTCTCGCAAACGTCGAAGAAGACTCTTGGGAATGGCACACATTCGACACCGTCAAGGGTGGCGACTACCTCGTTGACCAAGACGCCGCCGAGATTCTTGCAAAAGAGTCGGTTCAGGCCGTTATCGACTTAGAAAACATGGGCTTGCCGTTCAACCGCACCCCAGACGGCAAGATTGACCAGCGTCGTTTTGGTGGTCACACTCGCGACCACGGCAAGGCTCCAGTTCGTCGCTCATGCTACGCAGCTGACCGCACCGGTCACATGATTTTGCAGACCCTTTATCAGAACTGCGTCAAGCTGGGCATTGAGTTCTATAACGAGTTCTATGTGCTTGACCTAGTTATGGCCGAGGTCGATGGCCAGCAGCGCCCTTCGGCTGTTGTTGCCTATGAACTTGCAACCGGCGAACTACACGTTTTCAAGGGCAAGTCAATCATTTTTGCAACCGGTGGTTTCGGCAAGATCTTCAAGACCACTTCGAACGCACACACTTTGACCGGCGACGGCGTTGGCATCATCTGGCGCAAGGGTTTGCCGCTTGAAGACATGGAGTTCTATCAGTTCCACCCAACCGGCCTTGCCGGTCTGGGCATCTTGCTTTCAGAAGCTGCTCGCGGCGAAGGTGGCATTTTGCGCAACGCCTCGGGTGAGCGCTTCATGGAGCGTTACGCTCCAACCATCAAAGACCTTGCACCTCGCGACATGGTTGCTCGCGCGATGGCAAACGAGGTTCGCGAAGGCCGCGGCGCTGGCCCACACAAAGACTACGTTTTGCTTGACCTCACCCACCTGCCACCAGCGGTGATTGACGCCAAGCTGCCAGACATCACCGAGTTTGCTCGCACCTACCTAGGTGTCGAGCCATACACCGAGCCAGTGCCAGTGTTCCCAACCGCGCACTATGCAATGGGTGGCATTCCAACCAACATCAAGGCTGAAGTTTTGAGCGACAACGACACCGTTGTGCCTGGCCTTTATGCAGCTGGCGAATGTGCCTGCGTTTCGGTGCACGGCGCAAACCGCCTCGGCACCAACTCGCTTCTCGACATCAACGTCTTCGGCAAACGTGCCGGCAACTATGCAGTCGAGTTTGCCAAGACCGCAACTCAGGTGCCACTGCCAGAAGGCGCCACTGACGACGTAATCGCTTTGATTCAAGCTGTTCGCAACTCAAAAGGCACCGAAAAAGTTGCGGTTTTGCGCAAAGAACTGCAAGACACCATGGACAAAAACGCTCAGGTTTATCGCACCGAAGAAACTTTGAACGAAGCTCTCGACAAGATTGTTGAGCTTCGCGCGCGCTATGCGAACATTTCGATTCAAGACCAGGGCGAGCGCTTCAACACCGACCTGCTAGAGGCAATCGAACTCGGATTCTTGCTCGACCTAGCCGAAGTTTTGGCCTACACAGCGCGCGAGCGACGTGAAAGCCGCGGCGGCCACTTCAGAGAAGACTTTGAAACCCGCAACGACGAAAAGTTCATGGTTCACTCGATGGCCTACAAGGCTAAAAAAGTGGCTGAAAAAGCCGCTGACAACATCACAATTGGCTGGAAGCCAGTCACCATCACCAACTATCAGCCAATGGAGCGTAAGTACTAATGGCAACTGCAACCACCGAAGCGCCAGTCGAAATCGGCGTTATTCCGAGCTTCGATGTAACCATTCGCGTTCGTCGCTTCAACCCAGAAGTTAGCGAAGAGTCAACCTGGCAAGACTTTCACGTCACCATGTTTGGCACCGACCGCGTGCTTGATGCCTTGCACAAGATCAAGTGGGAGCACGACGGTTCACTAACCTTTAGACGCAGCTGTGCCCACGGTGTTTGTGGTTCAGACGCAATGCGAATCAACGGTCGCAACCGACTTGCTTGCAAGACCCTGATTAAAGACCTAAACATCAACGAGCCAATCACCGTCGAACCCATCAAGGGCCTCGAAGTTGAAAAAGACCTAGTCGTTGACATGAACCCCTTCTATCAGGCTTATCGTGACATCAAGCCGTTCTTGATCGCAAACGACAAGCCCGAGAAAGAACGCCTTCAGAGCGCAGAGCAGCGTGCCCGTTTTGACGACACCACCAAGTGCATTTTGTGTGCAGCCTGCACCACCAGCTGCCCTGTGTTCTGGACCGACGGTCAGTACTTTGGCCCAGCCGCTATCGTCAACGCCCACCGATTCATCTTTGACTCACGCGACGAAGGCG
>CANFKN010000016.1 GCA_947447385.1 Microbacteriaceae bacterium | reverse complement strand
GGCTGGCGCACTTTGCTTGCTGAATATTGAGGCGCGGTAGCGGTAGTCATTGGTTGTTATCCGTTCACTTTGCTTGCAGCTGGGTCATTGTTGCCTGAGACATTGCGGTCTAGGGTCTCGTCGGTCAAGATGTCGCCAACAAAACCCTTGGCACGAAGTTCGGCAACGTGGGCGTCATATTCTGACTGCTCAACTACCTTGACCTGAAAGAGCATCGCAGAGTGGTATTCGCCACAGAGTTCTGCACACTTGCCCTCATAGGTTCCAAGACGAGTAGGTGTCAAGTAGATGTGGTTTAAACTGCCACCAGGGAACACGTCTTTTTTGTAAAGCGAGTCGATGAACCAGAAGCTGTGAATCACGTCGCGTGACTTCAGGTCAAGCTGAACAGGCTTGTTCACAACTAGGTATAGAACAGGCTCACCGTCAACGTGCATGCTCGAAGTCTCGTTGGCAGTGTTGAAGGCACTGTCAGGAAGCTGAACGCCGCTGTCATAGACACCCTCAGCCTCATAGCCGAAATCCCAGCTCCACTGCTTGCCAATAACAGCAACTTTGTATTCAGGGTTTGTCTTGGTCTCAATGTCGGCCATCGTCTTGGCTGTGAAAGCAAAGAAGCCAACTACGAGGATCAATGGCACAACCGTGAAGAGTGTTTCGATTGGCATGTTGTAGCGAAGTTGTGCCGGCAGACCTACGTCATTCTTGCGACGGCGGTATGCGATTGCTGCGTAGCCAAGCAAACCCCAAGAAATCACGCCAACAACGAGCAAAACGATCCACGAACTGGTCCAGAGACCGACGATGTCGTTGGTGTGGTTGGTTACAGGTTCAGTGCCTCCGGCTGTTGGGCCATTTGGCAAGAAACCGCGAGCCGGGTCACCCGCTTGGGCGCAACCTGAGAGGAACAAAACTAACGAAGCAGCGGCTGGAACAGCGGCCCACTTCAAACTACGCTTTTGTGACACAATCGACCCTTCAATTTCGAATCGTAACCTTAATAGTCTATTCCTCGACAGGCGCGTTTCGTGGCGAAACGGGCTTAAAGGCGATAGTTCTTGCCCAGAAAAATGAGTCTCGGCAAAGAAAAACCCTCACACTGATTTCAAGTGTGAGGGCTGTTCAAAAATTGGGGTTAGCAGAAGCTGTCACCGCAGGCGCAAGAGCTCTTTGCGTTTGGGTTGTCAATCACAAAACCCTGCTTCTGAATAGTGTCTTCGTAGTCAATGGTGGCACCTGAAAGGTGCAAGCTGCTTGTAGGGTCAACAACAAGCTCGACGCCGTGAAACTCTTTGACAATGTCGCCATCGATTAGCTCTTCGTCGAAGAAAAGATCGTATTTGTAACCCGCGCAACCACCAAGCTCCACGCCGATGCGCAAGCGAAGGTCATCGCGACCCTCAGCAGAAATAAGCGAGCTAACCTTTTTTGCGGCAGCTTCGGTGAGGGTAAGTGTCGCGGTTGTGCTGGTTTCTGTTTCCATTTGAACTCCTAAAGCCGAATCGTCTGCTTAAAACTATATCTCAGACGTGAAAAATAACCACTAGCAACCTGTGGCTATTCCCGCCAACGTAAACAGCCCATTTAGCTGCGGTGAGCGTTGGCGCCGAGCAAGAACAGCGCTTCGGCGGTCATGGCCGCTTTCAAAGTTGGCAGGTGCACCGATTCGTTTGGGCTGTGTGCCCTCGAATCGGGATCTTCAACACCGGTGACCAGAATCTGGGCGTTGGCGAACACCTCTTTGAGGTCGGCAATGAAGGGAATCGAGCCACCGATGCCGATTTCAACCGAGTCTGCGCTGTAGGCCTGGCTCAGCGCAGAAGACATTAGGGCGTGCGACCACTCGCTCGTGTCAGCTTCAAAAGGCGAACCCATTTCGATTTCGCCAAAAGAAACCTCAGCGCCAAAAGGCACATTTGTTTCAAGGTGAGCTCGCAGGGCCTCGAGCGCCGAGCTTGGGTCTTGCCCCGGCGCGAGTCGCATTGAAACTTTTGCGCGAGCAACCGGCTGCATGGTGTTCGATGAGACCGCGACCGAAGGTGCATCCAAGCCAATAATGGTAAGAGCCGGTCTGGCCCAGATGCGGTCAAGAATCGAACCGGTACCAATGAGCTCAGTGCCAGGCAAAAGCCCTGAGTCGGCGCGAAGTTCAGCCTCTGAATATGGAAGGTCGCTGGCGTGACCTTGGTGGAGCCCAGCGATTGCAACGTGGCCGACCTCATCGTGCAGGCTGGCCAAAACACGAACCATCGCAAGCATGGCGTCTGGCACGACTCCCCCGTACATTCCACTGTGCAGAGCGTGATCAAGCGTGCGAACTTCAAACACCTGAGAAACCAGACCTCGCAAAGTTGTGGTGATCGCAGGCACTGTGGTGCTGAAGTTTGATGAATCTGCGACAACAATCACATCTGCTTCGAGTTTTTGCTGGTATTTTTCTAGAAAATTTCTGAAACTCGGGCTGCCAGCTTCTTCTTCGCCCTCGATGAACATGGTGATGCCGAGGTCGAAATCAGCGCCAGCAACCTGCTTCAAGGCAAGCAAAGCAGTGTGGTGGGCAATGATGCCTGCTTTGTCATCAGCAGCGCCACGACCGAAGATGCGGTCACCAAAAATCGGGTCAGCGACCAGCGTTGGCTCAAATGGGGCTGTGTTCCAAAGGTCTTCATCACCCTGAGGCTGAACGTCGTGGTGCGCATAGAGCAGCACCTGAGGTGCTCCGTTTCGGGCTGGTCGGTGGGCCACAACTGCCGGCGCGCCATCTTCAGCCTGAGTTTCGTCGTCTGACGTCAACGTTGAAAGACTGCCCGTGCCTTCAGCTGGCTTCAGCGCCCGCAAAATTTCAACGGTTTCAAAGAGCTCCGTCGATTTAAAGAGCGCGGCCACAGCATCAGCGCTGGCTTCAAGTTTGGTTTCATCGAACGCTGCCCAAGCGATGCCTGGAATGCGAACGAGATTTTTCAGGGTTTCTAGCTGGGCGCTAAAAACCTCGTCGACAAAACTGGCAACTGTCTCGACATCTTTGGCGGGCAGGTTAGGCATTTGATTTGCAGTCATAGAGGTAATCTTAAACTCTTGACCGTTATCGAGGATGCAATGACTGAAAACGAAAATAAAACTCCTGCCACTGGCAAGGGTCACGCGACCCCAAGTCGCAAAGAGCGCGAGCAAGCAAACTTGCGCCCAATTGTTGGTGCACGCACACCAGAGGCACGTCGTGCCGAGCGCGCTAAGGTTGCTGAATCACGCCGCCTAGCTCGCGAGGGTGCACTCCTAGGCGAAGAGAAATACCTCACCCCTCGTGACAAAGGCCCGCAGCGCCGACTCGTGCGCGACTATGTTGACAGCCGCACCAGCGCTGGTGAATTCTTGATGCCAGCTTTGGTTCTCTCTGTGTTGCTCACGTTCATTCCAGACGAAGCGATTCAGGCGTCAATCATGCTTGGGCTATATGCCTTCTTGTTCTTGCTTGTTATCAACGGCGTTTTCATCGGTCGTGGAGCAAAGAAGCTCGTCGAATCGCGTTTTGGCAAAGACAAGACCGAAGCAGGTTTAGTGCGTTATGCAGCCATGCGCAGCGCCCAGTCACGTTTCTTGCGCATGCCTAAGCCGCAGGTAAAGCGCGGCACCCAGATTTAAGAATTTCAAAAGAGAACGACCCGATGGCAATAGCTGTCGGGTCGATTTCTTTAAGTTGAGTGGCCGTTACTTCAGCGCACGATTGATGCGACGAGCCCAAAGCGGCCCGTGATAGACAAAGCCCGTGTAACCCTGCACCAATGTTGCGCCGGCATCTAGTCGAGCCTGAGCCTGCTCGGCGGTTTCGATTCCGCCGACAGAAATGATGGTTGCCTTGCCCTGCAAAACTGGCCGCAACAGGTGCAGCACAGCCAGTGAGCGATCGTGCAGTGGCGCACCCGAAAGGCCACCAGCGCCAGCGGCTTCGACGACGGCAGCGGCAGTTGCCAAACCTTCGCGCGAGATGGTTGTATTTGTGGCAATAACGCCAGCCAAGTTCATTTCAAGCACCAATTTGGCGACCGCGACGATGTCGTCATCGGCCAGATCTGGCGCGATTTTAACGAGGATAGGCTTGCCCAGCGACTCTTCTTTAACAGCCTCAAGAATCGGTTTTAGCGCCTCAACCGACTGCAACGAACGCAAGCCTGGGGTGTTTGGCGAAGATACGTTCACCGCCATGTAGTCGGCATAAGGGGCTAACGCCTTAGCACTGGCGCGGTAGTCATCAGCTGCATCTTCAACCTCTACTGCGCGGCTCTTGCCAATGTTTGCGCCGATGATCGGCAAACCAAAAGGGTTGGTGATGCGAAGGTGTTTGATGCGAGTCGCAATGACCTGCGCGCCATCGTTGTTGAAGCCCATGCGGTTGACCAGCGCGCGGTCGGCAGGCAGGCGAAATAGGCGCGGGCGCGGGTTGCCAGGCTGAGGCAGCGCGGTTACTGTGCCAATCTCAACGTGTGAGAAGCCAAGGTCGCGAAGCGGTTTGATCCAGCGCGCGTTCTTATCGAACCCCGCAGCTAAGCCGAATGGCCCATTGAATTTGTGGCCAAGCGCTTCAACCACGCGGGTCTCGGCTGGCTTCACTCGACGAATTTTTGTGATGGCTGCGTAATAGGCCACGTCTAAGCCAAACATCGCAAGGTAATGCGCGAACTCAGGTTGAATTTTGGTCAAGACATGCTTGAAAAGTAGGCGATACATCACCGAACAACTTTATCGGTGAAACGCCAGACCTGCTCTCAGCACACAGCACACAGCACACTGCACACAACACCGCAGTTAAGCCAAAAGAGACTCGGCATTACTGCCGAGCCTCTCGAGGTTTATGCTTACAAGCCCGCTAGCGGGTCTGCGAAAGCAATGGGTTTAGCTGCAACCGCTGGTTGAGCCACAACCTTCGCACACGTGGCATGAGCCTGATGGGCGCATCTTGATGCCACAGTTGAAGCAAAGTGGCGCGTCTGACTCTTTGCCCTGAAGCAACTCAAACAGCTCGGCTGAAGAGTGAACTTCTTTGCGGGTGATCTCAACTGCGACTGGTGCTGCTTCTGCAACTGGTGCAGGTGCAACCTCGGCAACCGGTGTTGGAATCTCGATAACCTGAGGAAGCTCGCTGATTGCCGCGTAACTGCTGCCACCTGCGTCTAGCGAAGCCGAACGCTCTGCAGCACTGAAGATGCCAAGAGCTGAGCGGGTTTCGAACGGTAGGTAGTCAAGGGCTAGGCGTCTGAAGATGTAGTCCATCAGTGACTTAGCGATGCGAATGTCTTTGTCGTCAGTCATGCCGGCTGGTTCGAAGTTGACGTTAGTGAACTTCTGAACGAAGGTCTCTAGCGGAACACCGTATTGCAAGCCGATTGAAACTGAGATTGAGAAGGCATCCATCACGCCGGCAAGAGTTGAACCCTGCTTGCCCAGCTTCAAGAAGACCTCGCCCAAGCCGCCGTCAGGGTATGAGCTAGCGGTCATGTAACCCTCTGCGCCACCAACGGTGAACGAGGTGGTTGATGATGGGCGTGACTTTGGCAGACGCTTGCGCACTGGGTGCGATAGCTCAGAAACAACTACTGGAGTTTCAGCTGTCTTGGTCTCGGTCTTTGCCTTGGCATCTGAAAGCGGCTGGCCAACCTTGCAGTTGTCGCGGTAGATAGCAAGAGCCTTTAGGCCAAGCTTCCAACCCTGAAAGTAAACGTCTGCGATTTCTTCTTTGGTTGCGGTCTCTGGCATGTTCACGGTCTTCGAGATTGCACCCGAAAGGAACGGCTGAACGGCTGCCATCATGCGAACGTGACCCATTGGCTCGATTGCACGAACACCAACAGCGGTGTCGAAGATTGCGTAGTGCTCTAGCTTTAGGCCAGGAGCGTCAACCACGTGACCGTGCTGACCGATGTGAGCAATGATTGCCTCAACGGTTTCGTGAGCATAACCAAGACGGTCAAGAGCAAACGGAATGGTCTGGTTGACGATCTGCATTGAGCCACCGGTTGATAGCTTCTTGTACTTGACCAACGAGAAGTCTGGTTCGATACCTGTGGTGTCACAGTCCATCATGAAGCCGATGGTTCCGGTTGGAGCCAATAGTGAAGCCTGGGCATTACGCCATCCGTTGTTCGCACCCGTTGCAGTGTTTAGTGCCCACTCGCGGTTAGCAGCGGCGATGATTGGGGCATCGATTGGGCTTGCTGACTGAAGAGTCAAGCTTGCCTGCTCGTGCTTTGACATCACGCGGTCGTGGCCAGCCTTGTTGCGTGCATAGCCCTCGTATGGGCCAACAACTGCTGCAAGCTCAGCTGAGCGACGGTATGCCGCACCAGTCATCAGCGAGGTGATGGCAGCTGCGAGAGCGAAGCCCTCTTTGCTGTCATAAGGAACACCGATAGCCATGAGCAAAGCACCGAGGTTCGCATAACCGATGCCGAGCTGACGGTAGGCACGGGTGGTCTCACCGATCTTTTCGGTTGGAAAGTCTGCGAAGCAAATCGAGATGTCCATAGCGGTGATGATTAGCTCTGAAGCCTTGGTGAACTTCTCAACGTCGAATGAACCGTCGGCGTTCAAGAACTTCAAAAGGTTCAAGCTGGCAAGGTTGCAGCTCGAGTTGTCGAGGTGCATGTATTCAGAGCAAGGGTTTGACGCAGTGATGCGACCCGAGTCTGGAGTTGTGTGCCAGTCGTTGATGATGTCGTCATATTGAATGCCAGGGTCAGCACATGCCCAAGCGGCAGTAGCGATTTTGTCCCATAGCTCACGAGCATCGACTTCTTCGATAACTTCACCGGTGGTGCGAGCGCGAAGACCAAACTTGTGGCCGTGCTCAACGGCGTTCATGAAGTCAGCGTTTACGCGAACCGAGTTGTTGGCGTTCTGGTACTGAACTGAGTTGATGTCTTTGCCACCAAGCTCCATGTCATAGCCAGCGTCGCGCAACACGCGAATCTTTTCTTCTTCTTTTTCTTTAGTTTCGACGAACTCAACGATGTCTGGGTGGTCGACGTCGAGCACAACCATCTTGGCTGCGCGGCGAGTTGCGCCACCTGACTTGATGGTTCCGGCAGATGCGTCAGCACCGCGCATGAACGAAACTGGGCCAGAAGCCGAGCCACCAGAGCCCTTTAGAAGCTCTTTCGATGAGCGAATGCGTGAAAGGTTTAGACCTGCGCCTGAGCCACCCTTGAAGATCATGCCTTCTTCGCGGTACCAGTTCAAAATGCTGTCCATCGAGTCGTCAACCGACAAGATGAAGCAAGCTGACACCTGCTGTGGGCTAACGGTGCCCACGTTGAACCATACTGGCGAGTTAAAGCTGAAGATCTGGTGCAAGAGCATGTAGGTGAGCTCGTGCTCAAAGATGGTTGCGTCTTCTTCGGTTGCAAAATAACCGTGGTCGCGGCCGGCCTGGGTGTAGGTCAAAACCACACGGTTGATTAGCTGGCGAAGGCTGTATTCGCGCTCAGGTGTGCCCTGTGCGCCGCGAAAGTACTTGGTGGTAACGATAGTGCTGGCGTTTACGCTCCAGAAGTCAGGAAACTCGGCCCCGCGCTGTTCGAAGATAACTTCGCCGTTCTTCCAGTTGGTCTGAACAACATCGCGATATTCCCAGTTCACCTGGTCATAAGGGTGTTCGCCTTCGGTTGTGTAGATGCGGCCGATGGTCATGCCACGGCGGCCTTCATTGTTGCCGAATCCCTCTGATGCGGCCCAAGCGGTGGTGTCAGTCATCGCTTTTCCTTTCGTTTGTTTCTTGCTTTTTATTTTTAGTTTTTAAAGTCTTGGTTGTGGTGCTTAGTTGGCTGTTTCAAGCGTTTCGGTGCTGGCGCTCTTTTCGAGCCTCAGCAGCTTGATAGCGGCCTCGAAATCGTCGAGGGTCTCCCACCCCTGATAAACGCTGGCGAAGCGCATAAACGCGACTTCGTCAAGTTTTCGAAGTGGTTCTAGGATCGCGAGCCCAATGTCGTTGGCCTCGATGGCAGCGGCACCGTTGGCGCGCACTGTCTCTTCGACCTCTTGGGCTAGCAATGACAAATCGGCATCGTTGACCGGTCTGCCCTGGCAAGCTTTGCGCACGCCAGCGACAATTTTGTCGCGGCTAAACGGCTCAACTACGCCACTTCGCTTGGTAACCACCAGAGTTGAAGTCTCTGTCGTGCTGAAGCGCTTGCCGCACTCTGGGCACTGACGACGACGACGAATCGAGGCACCATCGTCAGAGGTGCGTGAGTCGGTCACTCTTGAATCTGGGTAACGACAAAACGGACAATGCATTTGGAGCCTCCTTTCGCTTCAAATCGGTGATTTATAGGCAAATTTCACACATTTTGCCGAATTCAGCTGAAATTCAGACACTATATGTGGTTTGTTTTTTGTTGGTAGCCCCTATATCTTGTGGTTTGAGGGGCGCAGATGCAAGTTTGCCAAAGTCTCGGCGTGTCGAGGCGCGAAGCCCGAAAACACGCCAAAGTTGACAAACTTCAGGGTGAAAAAATGCCAGATATTGGCACAAACTTTTTTGAAAAAGTTATGAACTAGATGTTGAAACGCGCAGTGACAGCCTGGCCGTGTGCAGGCAGGCCCTCGGCCTGGGCGAAGTCGTCGATCAACTCAGCGAGTGGCTCGAGACCGACCTGAGTGTATTCAATGATTTGCTGTGGACGCAAGAAGGTGTGCACACCCAAACCTGAACCAAACTTTGCCGAACCGCCAGTTGGCAAGACGTGGCTTGAGCCCGCCATGTAGTCGCCAAGGCTGACCGGCGAATATTCGCCGACAAAGATTGCGCCCGCATTAGTAATGCGATCGACCACAGCAGAGTTGTCGGCTGTGTGAATCTCAAGGTGCTCGGTGGCATATTCGTTAGCAAACAAAATCGCCTCGTCGAAACTAGCAACCAAAACCACTGCGCTCTGCTGCCCACCAAGCGCTGTGATGACACGGGAGCGGTGGTGTGTGGCATCAACAATGTCGGGCAGTTCGTTGATAACAGCGTGAGCCAGCTCGGCTGAGTCAGTCACCAAAACCGAAGCGGCCGCCTCATCGTGCTCAGCTTGAGACACCAAGTCGTAGGCAATCAAGCGCGCGTTGGCTGAGGCATCGGCCAACACCAAAATCTCAGTTGTGCCCGCCTCAGAGTCGATGGCGATGCGGCCGCGCAGCGCACGCTTTGCTGCAGTCACATAGATGTTGCCAGGGCCTGTTACCAGCCGAACGGGCTCAAGCCCAACCTGAGGCAAACCGTGGGCAAAAGCTGCAATCGCAGCCGGCCCACCCATTGAATAAACCTCGGTCACCCCAAGCAGCGCGGCGGTTGCCAACACGGTTGGGTGTGGGCGGCCACCAAAATCTTTTTGCGCCGGCGAAGCCAGTGCCAAACGAGGCACTCCAGCGGCTTGAGCTGGCACCACGTTCATTACAACGCTCGACGGATAAACCGCCTTGCCACCAGGCACATACAAACCAACCGAGTCAACAGGTGCCCAACGCTGGCTAACCACTGCGCCCTCAGCCAACTGAACAGTGGTGTCTAGCGGCAGGTTAGCCTCTGACACTGCGCGCACGCGCTCAATGGCTGTCTCAATGGCGGCTCGCAGCGTTGGCTCTAGTGCGTCGGCAGCCGCAGCCAACTCTTCAGCCGAAACCAATAACGGGCGCGGGTCAACACCATCACGCGCCACGGTCACCTCAACGACGGCGTCTAGGCCGCGAGACGCTACATCGGCGATCAAAGGCTTCACAGACTCGAGAGCCACATCAACATCAACGGTTGCGCGAGGCACCAAATCATTGACCTGGTGAGCAGCAAAACCTGATTCGCGCAGATCAAGCAAACGCAGCTGTGCACGCTCAGACATGAAGGCCCTCCAAAGACTCAAACTATTGCCCCAATTCTACCTAGCGGGCCTGAGCGTGGTTTGCGCTGGGTTAGCCTAGTTTCGAGGAGCAATCAATGACTTTTGAACCACAGGCTGACCTAAGCGAAACCCTGCGTGCGGCATTTCGACGCCACGCATCTGGTGTGGCAGTAATCACCACCACCGACCCAAACGGCGCACCAGTGGGCTTCACAGCCACGAGCATGACCTCGCTAGGGTCAAACCCTCCCCTGCTCACCTTCAACGTCGCTTGCGGCTCTAGTAGCTGGGCTGCGGTTAGTCAGGCGCAATATTTCGCCGTGCACACCCTTGGCGCAAATAACCTCGAGTTGGCAAGGCGCATGGCCGCTGACCGCAATCTGCGCTTCACTGAAAACGACTGGGGCATGGTCGCCCCTGGTGTTCCGGTCTTCGAAGCCGCCACTGCCGTGCTCATCGGCAAGACTCGCGAGATTCACAACGTTGAAAACAACGCAATCGTGGTGATTGAAATCATCGATGGGGGCGTTGGCGAAATCGACAAGGCACTGCTTTATAACCAGCGAGGATACTTCACCCCTGGCGAAAAACTCGACTAACGTTCAGAGTCGAGCGTGGCAACCTAGACTAGGTGTCCGCCAGCGCTTTCAGATTCAGCCGCAACAACGGCTACACCAGCGGTGTCAACCGCAACCTCGGATGCCCCGGCAAATGCCTTAGCGCCAATGGCAACTTTGAGTTCACCATAAAGTTCGCTGGTGATATTCACCCTGCGGGGCAGACTGAAACTGCGCTCGCCGTTTGCTCCGACCAAAATCAAAATCACTTCGTCTTGGCCCTTGTGAACCATAAAGATTCGGTCGAGCTCTTGAAGAGTTGCGCGAGTTGCAGTTTGCTCAGGCAAGCGAATGGTTAGTGGGCCTGAAGAGCCCTCATCGCTGCCTTCGATGGTGCGAACATCCATCGCCGAAAGGCTGTTGCCGTCATCACGCTTGCTGATGCGGCCCTTGATGGCGACAACCATGTCGGTGTAAAGGTTGCGCCCAAACTCGGCATAAGCCTTGCCCATGAGCATGACCTGAATCTCGGCGGCAAAGTCTTCGACAACGATCATGCCGTATTGATTGCCTGAGGTGCGAGCCACTTTGTGTTGCACACTGGTGATCAAACCGGCGATTGTGACAATGCCACCATCCGTCGCATTTTCAATATCTAAAACATCAGCGATTTGGGTGTCAGAGTTGCGTGAAAGCACACCTTCGCGCCCGGCCAGCGGGTGCGCGCTCACATAAAGACCGAGCATTTCACGCTCGTAGGCGAGCTTTTCGCGCTGTGACCACTCTGGGCGGTCAGGAACCTGAATCTGAAGAGACTCGTCTTCGTCGAGCAGCCCGCCAAAGATGTCGATAGCGCCCATCGCTTCGTTCTTCTTGAGCGCGCTTTGCTCGTCAACTGCCTGCTCAAAGATTTCGATGAGCGAACGGCGCGTGTGACCGAGGCTGTCAAAAGCACCAGCTTTGATGAGTGCTTCAACGGTCTTCTTGTTGCAAACGCCAGATGGCACTTTCTTCAAGAAGTCGCTAAATGAGGTGAAGCGACCCTTTTCTTCGCGGGCGGCGACAATGCCAGCCACAACGGCCAAACCGACGTTGCGCACCGCTCCAAGGCCGAAACGAATGTCGTCACCGACCGCGGTGAACGCTGCATAAGAATCGTTGACGTCGGGCGCGAGAACGCTAACGTTCATGCGACGACACTCAGCCAAATAAAGCCCAAGTTTGTCTTTCGAATCGCCAACCGAGGTGAGCAAAGCGGCCATATATTCCGCCGGATAATTCGCCTTCAAATAGGCGGTCCAATAAGACAGCACGCCATAACCGGCGCTGTGAGCTTTGTTGAACGCGTAGTCAGCGAAAGGCTCGAGGGTTTTCCAGAGCATGTCGATCGCAGGTTCGGAGAATCCTAGATTCTTGCCACCGGCCAAGAAGTCTTCATATTGCTTATCGAGCTCAGACTTCTTTTTCTTGCCCATCGCTCGGCGCAAAAGGTCTGCTTTGCCGAGTGTGAAGCCAGCGACTTTTTGGGCCGCAGCCATAACCTGCTCTTGATAAACCACCAAGCCATAGGTTGGGCCGAGCACCTCTGAAAGCACTTCTTCAAGCTCTGGGTGAATCGGGTCGATCTGCTGCAAACCGTTTTTGCGTTGCGCGTAGTTGGTGTGAGAGTTCATGCCCATCGGGCCAGGGCGATAAAGCGCAATAACGGCTGAGATGTGCTCAAACTCTGAAGGCTTTAGCTGGCGAAGCAAAACGCGCATGCCTCCACCATCGAGCTGAAACACGCCAAGTGTGTCGCCGCGCGAAAGCAGTTCATAGGTGTTTTTGTCGGCGTCGAGGTCGAGCTCTTCGAGCACAACGGTTTCGCCACGGTTTTGATAGATGTTCGAAATCGCGTCATCGAGCATTGTTAGGTTGCGAAGACCCAAGAAGTCCATCTTCAGAAGGCCAAGGGCTTCACATGGTGGCTGGTCGAACTGAGTGATGACGGCTTCGTCGTTGTCGCGGCGCATCACCGGCATAACGTCGAGCAACGGCAGGGCCGACATGATCACACCGGCAGCGTGAACACCACTGCCTCGCTTGCCGTGCTCAATGCCGCGAGCTAGTTCAAAAACCTCTGCTGACTCAGGGTCGTTGGTGATCAGGTCGCGAAACTCTGCGGCCTCAACAAAACGGTCGCTCTTTTTGGTGTCGCCAGAAACCTCGTCGATCCACTCTGACTCAACCATTTCGCGCAGGCTAAGTTCGCGACCCAAAACCATCGGCGGCATCGCTTTGGTGAGCTTCTCGCCCACCGAGTAAGGCTTGCCGAGCACGCGGGCGGCATCTTTCAACGCCTGCTTCGCTTTGATGTTGGTGTAGGTGATGATTTGTGCAACCCGGTCGTCACCATATTTGGCAGTCACATATTTGATGACCTCGCCACGGCGACGGTCGTCAAAGTCAACATCGATATCGGGCATCGAGATGCGGTCAGGGTTCAAGAAACGCTCAAAGATAAGGCCGTGGTGAACCGGGTCAAGCTCGGTGATTCCTAGAGCATAGGCAACGATCGAACCAGCGGCCGAACCACGGCCAGGGCCAACACGAATGCCCTGCTCGCGAGCCCAAGCAATGAAGTCGGCAACCACCAAGAAGTAACCAGGAAAATTCATGTTCTTGATGACTTCAACTTCATAGGCAGCTTGCTCTGCCTGACGCTGAGGAATCTCGCCGCGGTAGCGACGGTTCATGCCGCGCATCACTTCTTCTTCGAACCAAGATGCTTCGGTGTGGCCTTCTGGCACCGGAAACTTTGGCATTAGGTCGCGGGTCGGAAACTCAACTTCACAACGCTCGGCAATCAAAAGCGTATTGTCGCAAGCCTCAGGGTGATCCCGAAACAGGTGGCGCATTTCTGCCGCGGTTTTGAGGTAATAGCCATCGCCGTCAAACTTGAAACGCTTCGGGTCGCTCAGTGTCGAGCCAGAACCGATGCAGAGCAAGGCCTCGTGCGCTTTGGCATCAGCGGGCGAAATGTAGTGAAGGTCGTTGGTGGCCAACAGTGGCAGGTCGAGGTCTTTTGACAGCTGCATGAGGCCGTTCCAAGACTTTTGCTCGACAGCCAGGTTGTGGTCCATAATCTCAACAAAGAAGTTGTCTTTGCCGAAAATGTCGCGATAGTCGGCAGCCGCTTGGAGAGCTAGGTCATATTGGCCGAGACGCAAACGGGTCTGAATCTCGCCAGAGGCACAGCCGGTGGTTGCGATGATGCCCTTGCCATATTTCTGAAGCAACTCGCGGTCCATGCGGGGTTTCATATAGAAACCTTCAAGATAGGCAAGCGATGAAAGCCTAAAGAGGTTGAACATGCCTTCGGTGTTCTCAGCGAACATCGTCATGTGGGTGTAAGAACCGCTGCCCGAAACGTCATCATCGCCGCCGTCGCTCCAGCGAACTCGAGTGCGGTCGCTTCGGTGAGTGCCAGGGGTTAGATATGCCTCAATGCCGATGATTGGCTTGATGCCGTTCGCCTTGGCTGTGCTATAGAAGTCATAGGCGCCAAAGTTATTGCCGTGGTCGCTAATGCCAATGGCAGGC